>JAFGNX010000114.1 GCA_016926835.1 Candidatus Aminicenantota bacterium
CCATTAAAAGGTCTTCGAGAATCGTCACATATGATTCCACGATTTTCCGCTCGACCTGGCATTCCCGGGAGACATTGGACAGATTGAGTATGGAGCCGTGGGAGAAACTGATGGACTCCAGGAATCGGGAGAAGTTACCAAAGTTCCGGTTCCAACCTTCCATCATCACTTCCTGCCGGATGTAAAGGTCAATATACGCAGAGAGCGTGGCGTACATGCGGAAGAGGTCCGGTTGCAGGAGGTCGATGAGGAGGCTGTCCGGGATGTTCTTTTTAAGCAGGGTCGATTTTCCCGTGCCGCGGGGGCCGAAGAGAAAAAAATGCTCCTCCGGTATCTGGATGTCTCTTTTTACATGCTCCATGTCTCCTCCGGTCGCTGGAATTGCACTAAGTGGAATTGCAACTTCCAGAATGAGTCCAAAATTGGAAGTTATGATTCCATACTTGCGTGGAAAATGCTTCTTGTTAACAAGAAAGTGAAAAAAGGGGGGGACGTTGCAGTACAGTATGACAGATGGGCAGTATGCCTGGCTTATGGCCGGAGGCAATGGGGGTCAACGCTCGAAAGGAATCTTATCTGTGAACATTTCTAATAAGATCGGATACAAGGTGAAGGCGGCATGGAGGTGGGTCGAATGACTGAAAATCCGGTTTATGGTTGGAAGGCGTCCTTGATCGTATTCGGAGGATTCGGCCTGTTGCTCCAGATCGAAACCCGTTTTCTGATTCCTTTTCTCAACAGGAAGACGGGCCGGGAGCCCATCATCTTCTGGTTGCTGCTGGTGGGGTGGGAGAGGTTTTTGAAGGATTGACCCCAGGCTATAAGAAGCCTCAGGGAGCGAACCGGATCGGATCCGACCGGAAAAGCAGACCGAAAACGGCATGCGGCAAACCGATAAGAAAAAATGGGACGGCCAGCATCAACATACCCAGTTCATACAAAAGACTGAAGCCTTGCCCTTTTTTTCCGCGGATCCGGTTCAGGAGTGAACCCAGGGGAATGCCGAACACATTCCCGAACATAATGGTGCGGATAACCGCCAGGATGGATAACGTCCTTTCCCTGCCGTAGGTTTCCACAAGGCGTATCCAGGATGCCTTTTCCGGACAGCCTTTTGATTCTGCATAGTGTTGCGCGAAAAGTACCGCCACGCACTCTTGCCGGGGAACGTTCTCAATGGAACCGGACAGAATGTCCCGGATCTCTTTCGCTGACAAACCGGCCTTGAGGGCTTCCGCCGCATGCATGTAACTGCAAAGCGCACAGTTGTTCACCTGGCTGACGGCAAGCATCAATCGTTCAACAAAAGCGGAACCGAGAGGGTTCTTTTTCTTTCCGTACGGGAAATGTCTCATGGTTCGGAACATTTCATGTGTTACGGTATAGGCCTCGCCGGGCGTATACATTCGCCCTCGTTTCACCATCTTCACGATCCGCCCCCGGGTGAGTCAAATACTTCCCGGACATAATTGCGGACAGAGACCGCTATTTGGTTCTGAGTTGCTGTCCGTTTCATGAACGGCGTGCCGTTGTGCTTCGAGGCGATAAACCGGTCCACCAAGGACCGGGGTGTTCGCGCGATTTCCCGCAACACATCCAGAAGCCGCCGGACGTCCTGCTCATCGTTGGCAATGCCGAGGCTGACCCGCACCAGTCCCGGCAGGAGGCTGGAGGGGTGCGCAATCCCAGGCAAAAGACGGAGCAGCCATTCCGCCAACTTTTCTCGGAAAGGGTGAATATGCAGCAGATCCTTGACGATAATATGCGCGCAGAAACAACCGTCACGTACGCCGATGCCGCCTTTTTCCGCCAACTCTTTAACGACCCGGTTGTGCGGCACTCTTTTCAGACCGAAAACCACGATCCCCGCCCGGTTCCGGAACCGGGGTTCCGCGCCGTCCGCGACTCCATGGATTTCAATGTCTTTACTTTCAGTCAATCCCGTGACAAGCCTCTGTGTCAACTCATGCTCTTCTAAAGCGATGGTTTCCAGCCCCACTCGTTGCAGCAGGTGCATGGCCTTGCCCAATGCGGCGATGCCCGCCGTGTTTTCCTTTTCCCGCTTCCGCAGAGCGGCGCCTATGTCTTTATCCAGCAAGCCTTTTCGTATCGCCAGCACCCCGGCTCCGAAAGGCGCGTACATTTTGTGTCCGGACAACGCCAGCATATCAATGCCGTCATCCAGCATGTTTATTTGCCGATGGGCGGCCGACTGGGCGGCATCCACCAGCAACTGCACGCCGAATTTATGACAAATGCCGCTGATTTCCTCTACGTTCTGAACGCTTCCAAGCACATTCGATATACCGCAAACGGCGACCAGTCCAACCCGTTTTTTTCCGAAAATAAATTGCTCGTTGTAGGCTTTCAGGGTTTTTTCAAGCAGGGACGGATCCACAAAACCACCGCTGTCGACCGGCAGCCTTATCAGTGTTGCATGCCCGTTGCAGCGCCAGACCAATTCATTGGAGTGATGCTCGAGCATGGTGTTCAAAACCACCGTTTTCGATTCGGGGTTCTCGTTCAGGTACAGGCTTCCGGCGAGTACATTCAACGAATCCGTCGTGTTTGCGGTAAAAAAAATATCATAATCCGCTTCAGGAGCCTGAAGAAAGCCGTGGCAGATTTTCCTTGCCGCTTCGATCAGTGCGCCATGATGTTCAGAGGGGATGGACAGCACCGCGCGGAAAACATCCCACACAGGTTTCAACGCCGGCGTACTCGCGGCGTTATCCAGGTTTATGTAGACGAGGCTCCCCTTGTCGGTGGGCACATGGATATTTTTCCCGATTACATGGTCTCGTAATCGGGCCAGGAGTTCTTTCCCCTGCAGGCCGTCAAACCCGTCTTTATCGAGCAGTTCCTTCTCCGACAAATCCGTGTGGCCACGGATTCTAAAAGCGGATTTGCCGTATTTCCCCGTCAACTGCAGGGCTTTGGCGAAGGCGATGGTGTTGATCACCGCGGGAGTTCCGGCTTCATACCGTTCCGGAACACCAGACCACACCACGGAGTTTTTCGCCACCAGTTTCACTACACCACCGCCCGTACGCGGCGGCGCCCCCCCGGGAAGGTCGCGCTTTCTGATCACCAAAGCGGATATCCCGAGGGGCAAACCCAGGTCTTCCGATGAAAAGACGGAGTAATCCCCTCTGTCTACCTTTTCCAGGATGGCTTCCGCTGCATGGGCCGTGCAGAAAATGGTTGCGTATCGCTTGGGATTCCTTCCCGAATGCCGTTGGACAATTTGTCGGGCTTCTTCATACAGGGTCGTGGATATCTGCGAGAAATGGCCGCTTCCCCGGTGAACATTGGCATACACACGCAGGGCGGCATGAACCGCAGCGGTCAATTCCGCCAGTGCATCCGGCTTCATTTTCACCAAATCCGTTTGGCAAACCATTTCGTCAAAGCCAGCAGCGTCAACACCGGGGGAAGCCCCGGTGCGAAGGGCAGGACGCTGGCATCACAAACATACAGATTCCGCCGTTTTGTTTCCAGGTTTTCATCGACAACACGGCCGATTCCCGCTGTGCCTCCTGGATGCGCCCCACGCGGTCTGGTCTGGAAAATCGAATCGGGGCGCGCACCGCATTTCACAAGAATATCCCGGGATAGTTCAATGCCCCTTTGCAATCTTTCCAGATCGCGCCGGGTGGGCGCTTTGTCAACCCTGCCGTCGGGAAAAACAGTCCCAACATTCTCATCCGCGATTTTCGTCATGATGCCGGCCAGGTTATGCAATCCAAAGACCTTGTAACCGTTTCTAAAACCCGCTGTACCAAGAAAAGTGACGGTATTGTCAATGTAGGGTGAAATAATGAAACCTTCCGTTTCATGATAATTCCCGCAGAATACGGACATGGTGACTTCCTTCGCCTGACGGGAATCCCTGAGCCTCCCGTACGTCACAGTAAAGAAATCCACGAACAGGCCGTCGCCCGCGGCAATCCCCGATTTCTGCAAAATGACGGGGGTTCCCAACCCTCCCGCGGCGACCACGACCTTTTCCGCTTCATAGCGGGTCTTCCGGAAACGGGAATCCCCTTCCACGCCGATGCCGCCGCTTTCGTTGAAAAGAATCCGCTCCACCGTGAAATTCGTTTCGATGGTGA
Organism: Candidatus Aminicenantota bacterium; assembly: GCA_016926835.1. Classification (GTDB taxonomy): domain Bacteria; phylum Acidobacteriota; class Aminicenantia; order UBA2199; family UBA2199; genus UBA876. The sequence continues at coordinate 4,116 of JAFGNX010000114.1, forward strand.
TATTGTCTCCAGCGGCATGGCAAAGAATATCCAAGCCGGTCCATTTGGCTTCGTGCCTGCACCCTAAGACACATTCTCCACAGGCGACACACCTGTTCCGCCCCGTGAACTTGGGCATGATTCTCATTTCGCAACCCAGCGTACCCGCAGCCGCCATAATTTTACGTGAGACCCTGCCCACGGGGTAGAATCCGGTTCCCACGCCGTATTCCTTTCTGCTCTCCGCCAATTCCTCGCGGATGTCGATCCCCAGGCGATCGATCGTTTCATCAGATGGGTCCACCGCGTTGTTGCACATCACCACGCTCGAGCCGCCGATGCCGAAACTCCGGTAAATCGGGAAGCCCTGGATGCTGCGCCTGAACGACGCCTTGTCGTAGAAGGTCGCGGCATAACGGATGGTTCCCAATTTCCGGGAATCAAGCCGCCTGCCTTTTTCCAACAGAAGGACCTTCTTGTTCTTCAGGCTCAACTCTTTCGCGAGCGACAGGCCGCACAGCCCCGCCCCGATGATAATGCAATCAAATCTCTTGGCATTCATTGGATCGACCCGTTATCAGGTCTTGCATTATCACTTTCTTTGACAGTCAACGCAATAAAAAAAACTGTAATTGTGGGGACGTTGCGAAAAGAATGGGGCCGGTGCTGTACAGTATGACAGTTGGGTAATATGCCTGGCTTATGGCCAGAGGTGAGGGGCCAGTGGAGAAGAAAATGGTGAGAACAGGGACACCGATTCCGCAACTCTTTTTTGCCAAGCACTTTTGATTTTGAGCCATAATTGACTGAAAACAACCTTGATTTTCGGCCGCTTCAGGAATACATATAAGGAAGGTGTTTGCTGGTGTTCCGGGCCGGTGTAGATATTGCAATTCTTAATGATGTTCGATAGAAAAGTTCGGAGGACGAATGGTCCACTTCGAAAATGACCTGGTGATCCGGAAACTCAAAGAGCAATTACAAAAACTCGGACCGGAAGATATGGAAGCGGCGCAGGCAATTGCGGATCGTATTGCGGCACGCATGAATTCGCTGCCGGTTGAGGATTTCGACGGATTGACACCTGAGCAGGTGGACGGAATGATGTCGAGACCTTTCGAAATCCCGGACCTGGCGCGTTTCCATCCCGACCTGATCGAGCCGAGTGATACGGCGGTTATGCGCCTGTTTCTCGGCATCGCAGATGCATGCGGGGATAAAGGGCTGAAAACAACGCCCAGCGGTTTTTTGCCCTGCAAACTGATGCGTATACTGGCGGAAACCTGGCCGGTGAAGGGGCTTTTTATGAACCCGGCAAGTATTGGGTCGTGAGAGAAGATGAATTTCCGCTGTTGTTCATGACGCGCCATTGCGCCACTTTCGCCGGATTGATGCGCAAGTATCGCGGGCGATTCATGCTTACCCGGAAAGGCCGCGGTTTGCTGGAAAAAGAGGCTTTTGGCGAAGTATTTCATGCCCTGTTCGCGGCCGCCGCAAGAAAGTGGAATTGGGGTTGTAGGGATGGATACCCGGAGTTGTACGCCATCCAGTCAACCGGTCTGATTTCCCTGCGGTGGCTGCACCTGTTCGGAGATCTGCCCAGGGATGAATACTCTTTTTACGCCCAGCGTTTCCTGAAGGCTTTCCCGGCAATTCTCAGGTTTATGCCAAATGATGCGATCACCAAAGACCGCGAAAAAATGGTCCGACGGGCTTACGCCCTGCGTTTTTTTGAACGCTTTGCCCTGGCCTTCGGACTGGCGGAGCGGCAGGGGTGGCCTCGAGACATGTTTTTATGCCATCTCGAAGGCGAAAGGTTGATCCGCAAAACGTCGTTGCTGAATCAATATATTGACTTCCGCGTGTAGATGGCGGGAATGAAGGAGAGGGTTGAATGATCAAAGGCAAGTTGAAGTGGAGTGATCTGGAGATGGCTTTTGAATTCGTAAGTGCCGGCACCTTCAGCGATAATTCAGCGTACGTTTCCCGCAGCACGGGCAAAACCTTCTGGGAGGGCGACGCAGTGGATGATCTGGAGGAGCTGCCACCGGACGTGGATAGCAATCCGGATTACCTGGCCGTTCCCAACAAGTACGACCTGGACCTGGGCAACCAACTGGTCATGGATTTCGCGCGGCAGGAAATGCCCGAACACTTTGAGGATATCCGGAAAATCTTTTCGCGCCCGGGAGCCTATCGACGCTTCAAGAATTTTCTGCTGGATCACGAACGCCTGGATGACTGGTACGTTTATGAAGCGCGCCGCACCCGCGAGGCCCTGTTGGAGTGGTGCGCGGAAAACGACATCGAAGTAGAAGAATAGGCCGGCGGGCAAACCAGCAGCAGACCTGCTAGCGGTGACCCGCCCGCAGGAAAGTGATGATTCTTCCGGCCAAGGGCGGTTCGGAACCGCCCCTACGTCTCAACCCTTCAACTTTGGACCCCAGTTTGAGGATCCCGGTTTTGCATTTTTGTCAGGTATTGTTCAGTCTGTTCGCTCCTCGCGCAGAGCGAAACTGCCGAATCCAGCCGTAAAGAAAAGGTAAACGGCGACAATGCCCCAGCCCAGCGGGTTCAGCGCTCCCTTAAGGATCAAAACCACCGTGGCGATGAGCGCGATGAAGTCGTATATAAACAGGTTCCAGATGATGGCTCGCCGTGCGACTCCGCGGTCTACGTTGCGAGCCAGCCAGGTCAGCAGCAGGTTACCGATCAGCGCCGCGCCGTACTCACGTGCGGTCAGGGCCGCACCGGAGCAATAGGTGGCTCCCAGCAGTTCCAAGATCCAGGCGGGGAAAAACAGCAGTAGGGGCCCGAATCCCAGGCAGACAATGGCCTTGATGGTCATCAATGTTTTGAATTTCATACTTCCCTCCCATGAGAAGACGGATGAATGATAATGCTGTCCATAACCAAAAAGCAATAGGAGTA
>JAFGNX010000115.1 GCA_016926835.1 Candidatus Aminicenantota bacterium
GGAGTTGTCCACGGTCAGGGTTTTCCCCAGGGGATCAATCTCGCCGAAATACCTGCGGGCCGTGTCGCGGGTCAACACCGCCATGTACATGTCCGCCAGCGCCGTGGCCGGGTCGCCCGCACCCAGGCGGAAACCCAGGGTGTCGAATACCCCGGGATCGGCGGCGACGATGTTGGGCTCCACGAAGAGTTTGTCGCCGAATTTCACGCTCAGATCGGGCAGGCCCTGGTAGCGGGTGAATGCCTCGATTTCGGGAATCTCTTTGTGCAGGGCTTCCGCCAGGGGGACCGGCGTGTTCGAAACCCGGTACACCTCGTCAGGCTTCTCATGCTCCACGTAGATGCGGTATACCCGGTCGGCATGGGGATTGTGGGCTTCAAAACTGAATTCGTACCCCGTATACAACAGGATAAGGACAAAACTGGCCAGCCCCACTGCCAGGCCGACGATATTGATAACGGCATTGCCCTTGTTGCGCCGCATATTCCGCCAGGCGGTCCTTAAATAGTTCCCAAACATGTTTCATTCTCCTTCTCTCCGGGGGTCCGTCGCGCCGATGACCAATCATGCCGAGCCCCTTTCAGTGGACCGATCATTTTTTCACCCGGTACAACACCGCGCCCAGGTAACCGGCTTCATCGATTCGCGCGATGTACAGGCCCGGCTGGTAATGGGAACGCACGGCCAGCCGGGCCGCGGACAAAGAGTCCAGCAGCTCCCGGGGACCGTAGCATCCACTTTGATCCGCCAGGCGGATCTCGCCGCCATCGTCCGCCATCCGGCTCAGAATCTCCCGCAAACTCATGATTGCCCTCCTCGACAATGCCATTGACCATCAAAGGTGGAACTCTTCCTTGACGTTTTCGGTGACGATGTGGCCGTCAAACAGGTGCACCACCCGCTGGCTGTATTCGGCGTAAGCGGGAGAGTGGGTGACCATGATGATGGTGGTCCCCTCCTCGTGCAGGTGGGTCAGCAGGTTCATCACTTCTTCACCGTTTTCCGAATCCAGGTTTCCCGTGGGTTCGTCGGCGAGGATCAGCCTGGGCCGGGTCACGATGGCCCGGGCCACGGCCACGCGTTGTTGCTGGCCGCCGGACAATTGCTGGGGGAAATGGCCGCGCCGGGGAACCAGCTTGAGGCGTTCCATGACTGCTTCCACTTTCTTTTTGCGTTCCGAAGGGGATGTTTTCAGGTACAGCAACGGCAATTCGATGTTTTCGTATACCGTTAATTCATCGATCAGGTTGAAACTCTGAAACACGAAACCGATGACACCTTTGCGGAACTGGGTGCGGCGATGTTCCGCATAGGCGGATACGTTTTTCCCCATGAACACGTAATCTCCCCGGGAGGGATTGTCCAGCAGCCCCAGGATGTTCATCAGGGTGGACTTGCCGCAGCCCGAAGGCCCCATCACGGAGACAAATTCCCCTTCACCCACCTTGAGGTTGACGTTGTTCAACGCCGTGGTTTCCACCTCGTCGGTGGTGTAAATCTTTTTCAGATCCTTGGTCTCGATCATTTGTCATGCTCCTATTCTGAAATGGCGATTCATGTCTATCTGCGGATAAGTAATTCTGCCGCATCCCCGAAATTTTCATAGGAAGACGTGACCACCTTTTCGCCGGGTTCCAATCCGTCCAGCACTTCAAAATACAGGGGATTCTGCCGCCCCAGCCGGACCGGCCGTTTCATTGCCCGGCGACCGTCCTTATCCAGGACGAACACCCAGTTCCCCCCGGTTTCTTGGTAGAAGGCCCCGCGGGGAAGCAGCAACGCTTCTTCCAGGTCCCCCAACTCAAAACGAATATGCAGGGTCTGCCCCCGGCGGATATTCCGGGGCTTTTCGCCCTGGAAATTGAAATCCACCTTGAACTGCCGCTCCTCCACCACGGGATAGACCATGGCGGACACCAGGCGGTACTCGTTGTCTGCGAAGGTATAGGTTCCGGTCCGGCCGGTTTCCACCCGGGCGATGTAGTGTTCATCGATACGGGCGCGGACGCGGAAACTGTCTTCCCCGTCGACTTGACCCAGCCGGACTCCCCGGTCCTTTGACTCGCCGATCTCCATCTCCACTAGGTTGAGTAGTCCGTCAATGGGAGCGCGAATGGTCAACTCATCCTGTTTCTGCTTGACGATCTCCAGGTTCTCCTCCATGCGCTTCAGAGAGGATTCCAGCTGGTGGACCTGCTGATGGCGGAAAGTCACGTCTGTTTGCTTGGAACGCTGGGTCAAGGCGTAGTTTTCCTTCAGGTATTGGAAGTTGTTTTCAGCGGTCTGAAACTCCTCCTGGGAAACAATGCCTTCATCGTACAGGTAGGCATTACGCTTGAACCGGTTCTCCGCTTCCGTTACCTCGAAACGCAGGCGCGCCAGTTCCTGGTCCAGTTGAATGCCGTAGCGTTCCAGTTCCAGGCGGGTGTCTCTCAGGTTGTTGCTCTGGCGGTAGAGCTCCGCCTCCCGGTACATGATGTCCAGCAGCAGGTTGGTGTTTGACAATTTCAAAATGCGGTCCCCCTGTTTCACCCGGGTGCCCGACTGGACGAAGATTTTCTCAACCCGTCCGCCTTCCGCCGCTACCAGGTAGCGGGTTTCACTGGGAATGATCTCACCGGTGATGGGGATGAATTCCTGGAAGGGGCCCCGTTGCACCGCAGAGATGGTCAACCGTTCACCGTCCACACGCAATTGCCCGCTCTTGATGGTGAGCAACGCATAGATCACCAGCAACACGCCCAGACCGGCGGCAGCCAGGTAGATGATCCGTCTGGTTGTCCATTTTTTCTTTGCGATCCTGCGGTCCATGCCCATGGCGTTCTCCTTGCAATTCATTGAATCTGCAATCAAGATCGATGCCAAATACCAAAAAAGCCCGCCATAAAAGGGTTTTGAGCAATTCGATCGATTATTGAACGTTCATTGGAGTCCCGAATTGTCTGTTAATGAACACCGCATGTCCGATTGCGGACATGCGGGTCCCCGCAAACCACCTAAAATCCCCGCAGGGCCGCGCGTTTTTCATCCTGTTTACATTGGCACCTTTGTTGCATTATGATTACGAGGGGGTGCCCATGGAGCCAACGCTCAAGGCCCGGGTATTGATCGTGGACGACGACTTGGGTGTCCTGCAGGCGGCGCGTTTGTACCTGAAGCAGCACGTTGAATCCGTGGACATCATGGACCGGCCGCAGGACATGCTCCAGTCCCTGCAATCCATCCATTATGACGTCATCCTGCTGGACATGAACTTCACCCGTGACCTGACCAGCGGGGAAGAGGGTTTCTTTTACCTGCGCAAGATCAAGGCCGTCGCGCCCCGGACCGAGGTGGTGCTGATCACCGCCTATGGCGATGTGGAGCTGGCGGTCAAGGCCATCAAGGAAGGCGCCACCGACTTTGTCATCAAACCCTGGCAGAATGAGAAACTGCTGGCAACGGTAACCATGGCCGTGCAGTTGAGCATGACCCGCAACCAGGTGCGGTCACTGCAATCACAGAAGGAAAACCTGATCGACAGCATCAATAAGCCCTTTTACAACCTGCTGGGGACTTCGGACCCCATGCAGGAAGTCTTTGACATGATTAAGAAAGTGTCCAAGACCGACGCCAACATCCTGATCCTGGGTGAGAACGGCACCGGCAAGGAACTGGTATCCCGGGCCATCCATCGCGACTCCCAACGCAGCCGCCAGCCCTTTATCAGCGTGGATATGGGCGCAATCCCGGAGACCCTCTTCGAAAGCGAATTGTTCGGCCACAAACGGGGCGCGTTTACGGACGCCAAAACCGATCGCGCGGGTCACTTCGAAGTGGCCTGCGGCGGCACCCTTTTCCTGGACGAGATCGGCAACCTGCCCTATACACTGCAGGCCAGGATCCTGCGGGTGCTGGAAACCCGCGAGGTCAAACGGGTCGGCAGCAACCAGGCCGTCCCGGTGGACATCCGCCTGATCTGCGCCACCAACAGCGACATTCATCAACTGGTCCGGGATAACAAATTCCGGGAAGACCTGCTCTACCGCATCAACACCATTGAAATCAAGTTGCCGCCGCTGCGGGAACGGGGAACGGATATCCTCCTGCTGGCCGAGACGTTCCTGCAGGAATACTGCCGGAAATATCAGAAGCCCCTGCGCAAACTGGCCGCGGATACCCGCCGCCGGCTCCTGGAATACCACTGGCCCGGGAACATCCGTGAACTGCGCCATGCCATCGAACGGGCCGTGATCATGGGAGAAACCCACTCCCTGACCCCCGATGATTTCTTTCTTTCCGCCCGAACCACCCCCGATCGCCGGGAAGTATCCAGTCTCAACCTGGAAGAAATGGAGGCGCAATCCATTGTGCGGGCATTGGAAAAACATGCCCACGTGATTTCCCGGGCCGCCGGGGAACTGGGTCTGTCCCGGGCCGCCCTGTATCGCAGAATGGAAAAATACGGCATCACCCCATGAAAGCCTTTTTCCGAAGATTCCGGACACGGGTGATCCTCCACATCCTGTTGATCTGCGCCACGATCACGGCCGCGGCAATCGTGGCCTTTCAACTGCGCCGCCCCTGGTTCATCCCGCCCCTCCTGGGCCTGCTGAGCCTTCAGGTCTCGCGGCTGTTGCGTCTCATGGACCAGACCAACCGCAATTTCGTCCGCTTTCTGGAAGCCATCAACTACTCCGATTTCTCCCAATCCTTCACGGACCGCAACTTGGGACGCTCCTTCTCGGAGCTGAGCCGGGCCTTCACCCAGGTGGTAGAGAAATTCCAGCAGGCTCGGGCGGACAAAGAGAAGAGTTACCGTTACCTGCATTCCATCGTGCAATACATGCCCAACGGCCTGGTCAGTTTCGACGGCGCGGGAAACATCGACTTTATCAACCGCACGGCCAAGAAAATGCTCAGACTACGTCACCTGCATTCCATCCACGCCCTGGAAACGAAAAATCCATCGCTCTACCGCCTGATGCAACAGATCCGCCACGGCGAGAAAGTCCTGCATGAACTTCACCTCGGTACGGAAACCCGGCAGACGGCCATATCGGGATTCGAGTTCAAAGTGGGGGAAAAAAACATCAAGTTGATCTCCATCCAGGACGTGCAGAACCTGCTGGAAGACAAGGAGTTGGAAGCCTGGCAGAAACTGATCCGGGTCCTCACTCACGAGATCATGAACTCCCTCACCCCCATCTCTTCCCTGAGCAGCACGGCGCGGGACCTGATGGCAATGACGTCTCCCACGAAACCCGGCCTGGACGAGAAGCTGGAAGAAATCTCCGGGGCCCTGGACACCATCCATCAGCGCAGCCGGGGACTGACTGATTTCGTCAAGGCCTACCGCAGCCTAACTCTGATTCCCAAGCCGCGATACGACATTCTGTCGGTCCGTGACCTGTTCGAGCGAGTACACGGCATCATGGCCCAAAAGTTGCAGGGCGGTGGCATCGCCTGTCAACGGCGGATTGACCCTGCCACCCTGGAAATCAGCGCGGACGCCTCGCTGATGGAGCAGGTGCTGATCAACCTGGTCCTCAATTCCATCCACGCGCTGGAGGCGATCGAGGCCCCCTGGGTCCGCCTGAAGTGTTACCTGGAAGACAACGGGCGGGTGGTGCTCGAGGTCAGTGACAACGGTTCGGGTATCGATCCCGGCAACCGCGGCAAGATCTTTGTTCCCTTCTACTCCACCAAGCGCTCATCGGGCATCGGGCTGAGTTTCTGCCGCCAGGTCATGAAGCTGCACAACGGGCAAATCAAACTGACATCACCGGCCGATCCCACCACCTTCGCCCTCTACTTCTGATCCCTCTTGACACCCGGTAGGCGTTATTGAAAAACGATCTGGAAGCCCTGAAGGAATGTACGCCCCGGATTACCATGGCATCGACATCCGGAGCGAACCGGACATCACGGACGCCGGGCCGTCTATTTTGACAGTTACACCTGGTTCTGATACCCCTCCCGGGAAGGGACCACAGCCACTACGGCGTTGTTGCGGGTGAACATGTTTTCCCGGTTCAGAAAAATCACCAGGACGGCGACTGCAACCAGGATATAGGTATCGTAGGGCTGGGCGTCCGGCCAGACGGGGTTCATGAGTTGAAAATGGAAAAACGCGGCCAGCAGTATGCTTCCCCTGGACGCGTTGAACAGCGCGGTCATGATCACGCTGATGGTGACCGTTCCGGAAAAGAAGGGCAGAAAAGACCAGGCGCTCTGCTGGGTGCCGCTGAGCAGAAACGCGGGCATGTGCCAGATACCCCAGATGACCCCAAGCAGCAACGCCGCCCATATGGGGGCCATCCTGCGTTGCATCAGGGGCAGGGCGAATCCCCGCCATCCGAACTCTTCAACGGGCCCCTTGATTACGGAAAGGAACAGGGCGAAGAAAAGCGATGAAATAGAGGAGAAAGGGAAAGGCTCCGCGAACAGATTTCCTTTCCAGGCGGACCCGACGTAGAACACCAGGGGCACACCGAAGAGCAAAAAAATCGCCCAGGACGCCTGACAACGCCAGATTAACAGGCGCTTGAGAAACAGCCGCAAGCCGTTCGGTCCCGTTTCCCGGATCACTTGAATAAAAGCTGCGATCGCCGGAGCATAGACAGCCAGAAAGAAAAGCGGGTGGTTGCCGGACAATTGACCGAAAATTGCAGTCATCTGCGCCGGAAGGAAAATATACAATTCCAGGATTCCCCAGGCCAGCCCAAAAGTCAACAAAAAAAACGGCAACAGGGATTTAAAGTGAATCCGCGTTCCGGCTCCAGTAGATTCGTTTTGAACCATAATGCGTCCTCCATCGATTTTCATTCCGGAATTCGCAGGCGCGGTCATTTTTCCGTACTGAGTAAGAATATATTTGCCGGCCGCATTTTCCTCAATGATCATTCCAGGGCCAACGCGGCCACATTTCACAGAAAGGTCACAATCGCTGGTTGACGAAGTCCCAGTTGATCAGGTGTTCGATGAACGCGGTCAGGTAATCCGGCCGCCGGTTCTGATAATCCAGGTAATATGCGTGTTCCCATACATCCACGGTCAACAGCGGAGTCAACCCGTGAGCGATGGGAGTGTCGGCATTGGCGGTCTTGATGATCTGCAATTCCCCGTAGTTCAGGACCAGCCAGGCCCAGCCGCTGCCGAACTGGGTCGCGCCGGCTGACTTGAAAGCTTCAACAAACTGCGTATATCCTCCCAATTCGCGATCAATTCTTTCAGCGATTTCGCCGGTCGGCTTACCACCACCGTCCGGTTTGATACACTGCCAGTAAAACGCGTGGTTCCAGGCCTGGGCGGCGTTGTTGAAAACCGCCGCTTGCTCCGGCGCTTGAGCGGTCTTGCGAATGATTTCCTCCAGCGGAAGGCCGGCATACCCGGTTTGCTCAATCAACTTGTTGAGGTTGTCCACGTAACCCTTGTGGTGCTTGTTGTAGTGAAAATTCAACGTCCCGGCCGAAATTACCGGCTCCAGATCATTCTCCCCGAATGGAAGCGGGGGAAGCAGGTGCGATACACTCTGATTGTTCATGTATTCCTCCTGTAACTACAATCCGGCGGTCTCTATCCAGTACAGAAAGAGAAAGATGACGACAGCCGCCGGAACGACCACGACCCAATCGTTGACCTTCAACAACCTCGGCAAGGTCAGGTCTCCGAAATCACCCTTGCGCAAAATGCCCTGACTGAGTCGCGCATAACGCGCGGCGAAAATACCGGCACCGATCACAATGCCCGCCAGGCCTCCGGCCAGGGCATCCAGGTAACCGTTGCCGACCGCCCCCGCAATGGTGCCGGGACAATAACCCAAAACGGCGAAACCCACACCGAAAATCAAGCCCCCGACCACGCTCTTGCCGATTGAACCGGTTTTGGGATAGAGTTTGACCCATCCCAGGGATTTCATGGCGTATATGCCGATCATCCCGGTCAGGACGGCGGAAAGCATGATTTTCAGCACAGTGAAATCGGTCAGCAGCAATTGCCCGATGATCACGTCGTATTTCGTGGCCCCGCCTTTGTGGAGCAAAAAGCCGAACACAATGCCGAATGCCAGTCCCCAGATCAGGCTGGACAATTCCCGGGAATGTTTTAATTCCGCATTTTTTTTTGGCATCTGCTCATCTCCTACGCGATGACTGTAAACAAAACATGGGCCGCGGCAATCCCGCCGATGAAAAAGCAGATGGCCGCGATCCAGCTGGACAGCGCCAGTTGCAGGGCGCCGCTGATGCCGTGACCGCTGGTGCACCCATCAGCCCAACGCGCGCCGAAACCGAGGCAGATCCCCCCCACCAGCGCCACCGCCACCCGAATCAGCGGGGAACCGCCAAAAGCCGACTCCCAGACCGACGGCACCCATTGCAGACGAAAATCATGGGATATCAGCGCCGAAACAAACGCGCCGATGACAACTCCCAACACCAGCATCCATTGCCAGTCGACTCCCAGCTTGATCTTCTGATAATAGGGGTTCGACTCGACTTTTTCACCCCGGAAAAGTCTCTGGATCATGCCGCTTGTCTTGGCAAAGCTGGTGGAACAGGCGATCGGTTTCCGGGAAATCA
>JAFGNX010000015.1 GCA_016926835.1 Candidatus Aminicenantota bacterium
CGCCGCCGAAAAAGATGAAAGGAAGTCCGCCGCCACCGCCACGACCCCCCAGATTGCTGAGCACGATAATGACGATCAGGATGATCAGGCCGATGGGGATGGGGGATTTTTCCGACTTCTTCTGTTCCTGGCGCCGGAACCGTTCCAGTTCTTCCCGGGGGATATCGAATTCTTTGCTGATGATGCCGATAATCTGAGACAAGCCCTTGTGAATTCCCTGGTAGTAATCCCCATCGCGGAACGACGGGATGATGAGGCGTCTAATGATGTAGTCGCTTTTTGCATCCGTGAGCAGTGGCTCCAGGCCGTACCCCACTTCGATGCGGATGCGCCTTTCCTTCAGCGCCACCACCACGATGGCGCCGTTGTCCAGACCCTTCTGGCCGATTTTCCAGGCCTCAGCCACGCGCATGGAAAAATCCTCGATGGGCAGGCCCTGAAGGTCCGGCACGGTCAGCAGGACCACCTGAGTGGTATTGGCGTCCTCCAGACCGGCAAGCATGCCTTCCAGGGTGGCTTCCTGGTCCGCGCTTAAAATAGCGGCGTTGTCGTTGACCCGGCCGCTGAGGGGCGGAATTTCCACTGCCGCGTGGACGGATATTCCCGCCAGCAGAAACAGCAACAGAATCACGGCGGCGCGTTTCATGACTGATCCCCGAGAATCTGGACTTCGTTGCTCAACTCGTTGGTATCATCGGGGCGGGGCGGAAAGTGCCCGGCCAGGATGTCACCGCAATGTACGATCGCCCGGGCCAGGGCGTCTCCAAGGTCACTGCGCCGCAGTCCGTCGCCCAGTTCCCGGATGACAACTTCCCATGTGGACGTGGGCATGCGGTCGGCGATGCCGATGTCGGTTACAATCTCAATGCGTCTTTCCAGCAGGGATACAAAAATCAACAGACCGTTGCGTTCGCGCGTGCGGTGCACCCCGCCTTCCAGGAACTGACGCAGGGCGCGGCGGCGTACCTGCTCGGCCATGACACGGCGGGGAACGATCCAGCGGTCGATGGGCGCCAGGTTGGCCGCGAAATAGGTGATTGCGATCACCAGAAATGTAGAGAAACCAATGGCGGCAACGAGCAGCCATGGTGAATAGGTCCATGTCAGTGTCTGCATCCAGGCCTCAAGTGAAGGCGTGAACACGGTCAGGCCGGTGAAAAAAATCAGTCCCACGATAATGGCGCCCAGCAGCTCGTAGCGGGCGTAGTCATTGCTTTCGCGGATCACGGCACCCGCGATTTCCGCTGAGGTCTTTTTTTCTGTTTCCCGGACCGCAGACTCCACCTTGCGGACCTGTTCCGGTGACAGCTTCACGTTGCCCATGATTCGACGCGGGCGGGGCTCAGAATTGAACCCTGGGGGCCTGGTCCGCGCCCTCGGTTGCCGCGAAGTAGGGCCTTGCTTTGAAACTGAAAAGGTTCGCCAGGAAATTGCGCGGGAATTGACGGATATAGACGTTGTATTCTCTGGCCACTTCGTTGAAACGGCGCCGCTCCACCGCGATGCGGTTCTCCGTACCTTCCAGCTGGGACTGGAGCTGCAGGAAGTTTTCGTTGGATTTCAATTCCGGGTAACGTTCCTGGATCACCAGCAACCGTTGCAGAGCGCTGCCCAGTGAACCCTGGGCCTGCTGGAATTTCTGGAACATCTCGGGGTTGTTGAGCACTTCTTCGGAGATGTTGAATGTGCCGCCGGCTTTGGCCCGGGCCTCGGTCACCGCGGTGAAGGTTTCTCTCTCCTGAGTGGCATATCCCTTGACCGTTTCCACCAGGTTGGGGATCAGGTCGAAGCGGCGCTGATAAACATTTTCCACCTGGCCCCACGCCTCTTTCACGCCTTCATCCAGGGTCACCATCTGGTTGTAGGCGTTTTTGCCCCAGGAGTACAGCCCAATGGCCACCACCACAAGAATACCCAAAACCACCAGGCAACCGACTTTCAAATTCTTGTTCATGCGCTACCTCCCGCCCGGGGGACCCGGGGCCGATATTAACGCAGAGCATTATGAAAGAATCTTTCCCCCGTGTCAATGTTTCTTTCTGGGGACGGTGCTTGTAAATATGTAAGTATGGCGGTGGCCAAAATTGCTTTATTGTTTTCAGGCGAAAATCCTGAATTTGCGGTTGGGTTTCTGGGTATTGCCATACTTACATATTTACAAGCACCGTCCCCAGTTTTAGTTTGGGCGGGGTTGATCCGCAGCGGTTACGAGGGTAAAATCCCGTTGAGGTAATCCATGAACGCTTCCTCCTGGTGGAAGAAACTGCGCGGTTTTGTTTTGCTGACTCTGGTGATCCCCCTGGCTGTCCTGGCGTTGATCGAAGGTCTGGTGAGAATCAGCGGGATCAACACCGAAGTGGTCAAGAGCGATCGTTTCCAGGTGGCCACGCCGTTATGGGCGGCTGATGAAACCAACTTCTTTTCCGCCGAGGCGTTGTACCGTGACATTGTCCACCACAACGTTCCCGCCGCGGCCGCGGAATGGCTGGCCTGTTTCGAAGAGGCTCCCGGGGTCCGCTACCGCATGCGTCCCGGCATCGATCGCCGCGTGATCAACACGGTCAACCGCCGCGAACTGGAGCGGGGGATGACGGTGCGCCTGCAAGCCAACTCCCTGGGATTCCGCAGCGCGGATTTGCCGCGCGCCAAGCCTGCAGGAACGTATCGCATTGTCTTTCTCGGGGATTCCACAACTTTTGGCTGGGGGGTGGAGGCGGATGAGCGCTTCTCGGACCGCCTGGCCGCAAGGCTCAACGCGCGCGGGGACGGACGCCGCTACGAAGTGATCAACCTGGGCATTCCCGGCTATACGTCCTGGCACGGACGCAAGGCATTCGAGCGCTTCGGCCTGCCCTGGTCGCCGGACATGGTGATCATGAGTTTCGGCGCCAATGACGGCAAGATGATTTCGCGCCGCGCCAAAGATATCCTGCAACGCGAATCGGCCCTGGAGGGCGTCAAGCACTTCCTGCGGCACTTTGCCACTTACCGCCTGATGCGGCGTTTGCTCCTCTCTGTCGCCAACCCATTCGAGAAAATGGCGGACCAGGCCCCTGCCAAAAAACAGAAAAGGGTGCCGGTCGTCACCGTGGCGGAATTCAGAGAAAACCTGGCCGCCATGGTGGCGTCCGCGCGGGAACACGGCTGCCGCCCGGTATTCCTGGGGCTTTGCTGTCCGGCCGACTACCTGGCCCCCATGTCCGCGCTGGCGGAGCGCCAGGGCGTCCGCCACATGGACGGCATGCACATCCTGCTGCACAGTGTACCGGAGATCAAGGCCGGGAACTTCAACCCCGAGTTATACCGTTACTACCGCGATCTTTACGGTGAAGAGATTCTGGAAAAACGGCGCATCCTGACCGTGACCAGCGATTCCTGTCACCCCAACCGCCTGGGACACCGCGTCCTGGCGAAGGCCCTGGAAGAGAGGTTGTTTTGAATCAGAGTTGGGGAAGTTGGAAAGTTGAGAAAGTTGAAGGAGTGGGAACACGGTTGGGAATCTGTTTTTCCCTGAAACTTCCTTGAAATTCCAATTTCATGGCCATACAATCAGTCTGTGAGCAATGGTTATGCGGATGCAATTACTGGTGGACCGGCAAGCGTTCTTATTGCCAAGCTGCTGTTCCGGATAAAAAAAACCGTTTGATAAACAACTCATTATGCAGACCTATCTGACAAATATTTTTGAGTTCCTGTACATTGCGATCGGCAGCATCGGCGTAGCGGTAATTGTCTGGGGTCTGTTATTAACCGTTTTCAGGTTGTTGAAGTTGGAATTCAGCAGGTTGAAAAAAAAGTCGATATTCCGTGAGCGGGAATCGGTACGCCATCAGTTTGGTTCCTACCTGCTACTGGCCCTGGAGTTTATGATTGCGGCGGATATTATTGCCACGGTTTTTCACCCGACGGTCGAGGAAATTGCCATTCTGGCCAGCATAGTTATTATCAGAACAATAATCAGCCATTTTCTGGAGAAAGAGATTGGTAGTTTCAAGAAGGGGGACGACTTCAGGAATATGGACGGTTCTTGAGTTTGATCCGCGATTCCTGTCACCCCGGGGAAGTTGGGATGTTTAGCAGTTGGGGAGTTGGGAAGTTGGGGAGGGAAAGCGCAATAGTCATTGGGGAAGGCTTGTCATTTATTCGCTGTGCTCATGTCATTTGCTTGCTGCGTAAGCGTCATTAGGGACTTAAATCCGAAATCCCAAATTCTAAATCCCAAACAAATTCAAATGACCCAAATCCAAATGATCCAAACAAAAAGCGATAGGATCCCGTACCTGCCCTTTGCCCATCACCAGACGTTCTTTCTTTCGACTTTAGACTTTAGACTTTCGACTGGAAACTCCGACCTCTTGCCATGTCAAAGTTGGAAAAGTGTTACAGGTTTTAAACATCTCCTTTCGACTGAGATCTCCTGCCTTCCTGTCACCTGATACCTGTCACCTTCTTTTCAACTTCCCAACTCTAGAAAAGGGTATAGATAAAAGGCGCGATGGCGGAGCCCTCGGTGAGGATGATGAGGAAACCCACCAGCAGCAGGATGATTACCACCGGGATCAGCCAGAACTTTTTCTTGCGCCACAGGAACTCGAACACTTCTTTCAGGATGGATGCTTTCATGATGACCTCAGTATTGCTTGTCTGGTGATTCCCCGGGAGTCCACGCTTTGTACCAGGTATCCGTTTCTCTGTGGTCCAGAGAGAGGAAGCGCTTGCCTCCAAGGCGCATCGCCACGGCCAGGGGTGTCAGGATCAGGAAGTATACCAGCAACGAGATCAGGGCGAAGATCAGGGATCCCAGTTTGCGGGTGACGGCCAGGACGGCGTTGAACACCGGTGTCAGGAACGGTGCGATCACCAGGACAATGATTAGTCCGGCAACCAGGCCCAGCGCGCGGGCCGGATTCAAGGGACGCAGCCACTGGCTGCGGGTCCACAGGATACCGATCGCCAACACGTACAGGATGGCAAAAAACACCATGCTTTGACGTTGGATGCGGCTTGGTTTGGTCATGATGTTTTAGTCCAGGGGGAATTGTTTCAACCATTCCGGGTCCAGGGGAATGCGTTCACTGTCTGTTTTTTCCACGATAAAGTTCTCCATGACCAGGACATCCATGTTGGTGTTGCGGAAACAGCGCCAGGCTTCCCGGGGAGTGCGCACAATCGGTTCGCCGCGTACATTGAACGACGTGTTGATAATGACCGGACATCCGGTCATCTGGTTGAACGCTTCCAGGATGCGATGGTAAAGGGGGTTGGTTTCGGGGTCCACGGAGTGCACGCGCGCCGAATTGTCTACATGGGTGACGGCGGGGATCTCGGAGCGCACGGGATCCAGCCGCTTCAGCCCATCCAGGGTTTTCTCTTCTTCGCTCAGGGAGCGCAAGCGGCCCGGATGGACGTTGTAGACCAGCAGCATGTATTCAGACGGATGATCATAATCAAAGAACTCCGCCATGCGGTTTGACAACACCGATGGGGCAAAGGGACGAAAAGATTCACGGAACTTGATTTTCAGGTTCATGATGCGCTGCATCTCGGCGGATCGGGCGTCTCCCAGTATGCTGCGGTGGCCCAGGGCGCGGGGGCCGAATTCCATTCGCCCCTGAAACAGGCCCACGACTTTCTGGTCCGCGATGCGGCGGGCGACTTCTTCCGGGATTTCCGCAGGGTCCGTTTCGGTGTAGGGGATGTTTTCTTTCTGAAGAAAGGCGCGGATCTGCTCACGGGAAAACCCGGATCCCAGGAAAGACCCTTTCTGGGAGTCACGGTGAGACGGGGTGCGGGGCTTATCCAGGTGCTGGTGCCAGTACCACAGGGCGGCGCCCAGCGCGCCGCCGGCGTCACCGGCCGCGGGTTGGATCCAGATGCGTGAAGTCAGCCCGTTTTTGAGCAGGCGACCGTTGGCCACGCAGTTCAGGGCTACGCCTCCGGCAAGCGCCAACCGGTCCACTTCCACCTTTGCCATGGCATGGTGAACAATGCGTTCCACGGTTTCTTCCAGCACCAGTTGGATTGAGGCGGCCAGGTCCATGTCCAACGGCCGGATGGGTGTTTCCGGCCGCCGCCGGGGAGCGCCGAACAGGCGGTTGAAATGCCGGTTGGTCATGGTCAGCCCCAGGTGAAAGTTGAAATACTTCAGATTCAGGCGGAACGAGCCGTCGGGTTTGACCTGGATCAGGTGGTCGCGGATGGTGTCGGCAAAGCGGGGGGTGCCATATGGGGCAAGCCCCATCAGTTTGTATTCCCCCGAGTTGACGCGAAAGCCGGTATAGTAAGTGAAAGCCGAATACAGCAGGCCCAGGGAGTGGGGGAAGTGGATGGCCTGGTCGAGGCGGATGTGGTTATCCCGTCCCTCTCCAATCGTCAATGTGTCCCATTCACCGACGCCGTCGATGGTGACAATGGCGGCGTGACGAAAAGGAGAGGGGTAGAACGCGGAAGCGGCGTGGGCTTCGTGGTGCTTGACGAAGGCGATTTTCTGGTTTGCCGTGGCTTCCTGAATGAAATGCTTGATATACAGTTTTTCCTTGAACCAAACCGGCATGGCCGCGATAAAGCTGCGCCAGCCCCGGGGGGCGAACTGCATGTAAGTGGAAATCAGGCGGTCGAACTTCAGAAAGGGTTTCTCATAGAAAACCACCTGGTCGATCTCATCCAGGCGGATGCCCACAGTGGACAGGCAGTCGTCCAATGCCTGGCGGGGAAAGCCGTGGTCATGCTTTTTGCGGCTGAAGCGCTCTTCCTGGGCGGCGTACAGAATCTCTCCGTCCCGCACCAGCGCCACGGCGGAATCATGATAAAAAGCGGAAATTCCCAAGATGTTCATTGTGTGTGACCCTTTCTGAATGGAGGATTATACAGGCAAAGTGTTGACTGTGCAATCCGGCTTGTCAGAAGCGGATTTCAACCGCGGTGATCAGGGTAAGGTCGTTTTTTCTGATTTCAGCGGACAGGGGTAAGTTGTTGAAGCGGTCTTTCAGCTTGATTGTGACCCACATCGGTTTCTTCATCAGCATGGAGAGGGACGCATCGGCCTCCAGGCGATAATTCCGCCACAGATCCGCCACGTCCGGGGTATACAGGATGCGGGCTTTCAGTTGGCCGGTCTCCGAGAACCGGGCTTCCATGGCCAGGCTGATGTGGAGGCGCAGGTATTGCTGATTGGGGGCCGGATTTTCGTAGTTGAGGAACTCACCGTTCAGGCTGGTTGTCAGGGTGGTTTTTATCTTTTCCCGATCGTGGATATCCACTCGCAAACCCAGGCCGGTGGTGGTGCGCAAAGTGATGCCGGCAATGGCGTCGTACTCCAGCAGCACCTGGCCGAACAGGTTCAAACGCCTGTTCAGGCTACGGGTGAAGGCATTGGCCCACTTGCCTTTTTTCTGGATCACCTCGGAATCGCTGCGTCCGTAGAGGGTTTCAAAATCGCTGTCCAGAATAAAACCGTCCAGGCGGATGCCGAAATTGATTTCACCATGCAGCAGGCGGCTGCGGGTGTTGCCGCCGTGGATGGTCAAGCCGCCGTTCAGTGCCAGGTTCCAGGGCCGGGTCGCTTCCGCCTGATCTTTCGGGGTGTCGACTTCGCTGCCGCCGACCTGGCAGGCCAGGACCGGAATCAGGCAGAACAGGATCCACGGCAGCATGTGATGTTGACGGGCGCTGTTTTTCATCAGAACATCAAAACGGTTATTGTTCGGCGCCGCAGTAAATGCAGCGGCGCATGGGACGGGGCATGGTCTTTTTGCAATTCCAGCATATATGGTCGGTGCGCTGTTCACGGGCGGTGATGCGGCTCTGGATGTCCTTGATTTCATTGCCGTGATCCCGCGGGCGCTCCATGGCGCGGTCCAGGTCGTCCAGGACGGCTTGCGCCTGTTTGTATCTCTTTGATGAGTCGGCTTGTAACATGGTCATGACAATGCGGTTCAGGTCTTCGGACACGGTTGAAACCTTGCGTCGCAGCGGCGCGATGTCGCCGGCCTTGGCTTTCTTGTAGATTTCCATGGGGTTGGCCAGGACGATGGGAGGGAATCCCGTGACCATTTCATAAAACAGGCAGCCGATTGAGTAGATGTCAGAGGCCAGGACGGCGCGTCCCTCGAATTGTTCGGGAGCCATATAGGGAGGCGACCCGATCCGCGTGGTGGCAAAAGGTTTCCCCTGCAGCAGGGTGGATGTGCCGAAATCCGCCACCTTGATGTTGTCTTCTTTGTCGATGAGCACGTTGGATGGCCGGATATCCCGGTGAATGACTTTGTAATCGTGGGCGAAGCCCACCGCTGACAGGATCTGCCGCAGGTAGCGCAGGGCCACCGGCAGTTCCAGGTTGTTGCGGGCATCGATCAGGCTCTCCATATCCGTGCCGTCAATGTACTCCATCACCATGATGTAAACGTTGTCGATTACATCCACGGTCAAGAGCTTGACAATATGGGGATGCTGCAGCAGCTTGGATTGAAGCGCCGATTCCTGCAGGAGTTTTTCGGTTTGAATGCCGATGCGGTGGGGGATCTTTAACGCCCGCAGGCTTTTGAGGAACGTGTCTTCAGCCAGGTAGACGGTGCCGAAACCTCCGGAGCCGATTTTTTTCAGGATGCGGTATTTGCCGATACTGCCCTTGAGCTCGATCATGAGATCAAAGCATACCCCAACCCCATGGCGATTTCAAGTTCTCAGGTCCAACTGATGCTGCAGCACCGCCGCCGCCGCGATGGCCGCGGTTTCGCTGCGCAGGACTCCCGGATTCAGGCGCCAGGGAGCAAAACCCGCGGTTTGCATAACCGCTTGCTCTTTCGGCGTGAAATCCCCCGGCGGACCGATCGCGCACAGAACGGGCGGCGGATCCAGAGCGGGAGCGGTGGGGCGGCCGGTGATTTCCAGTACGATCCGTGCGGATATGGCGGCGCAGCCCTGGATCAGGGATTCAAGGTCCACGGGGGTAAAGATCCGCGTGGACCATAAACGGCGGTTGACTTTTATGGATTGCAGGCCGATGCGTTGCCAGCGATCCGGCATTTCATCGGGACCGTCGCTGTCACTGCGTTCAAAACAAACGGGCCGGATTTCATCCACTCCCAATTCACAGAGTTTTTCCAGCATCAGGTCCA
>JAFGNX010000116.1 GCA_016926835.1 Candidatus Aminicenantota bacterium
ACTGCGAGTGAAATGAGCGGCCCGCAGGGTGAGGCGCAGCAGCGGCTCATCAATCCTACTCCCTCCGCCATTCGAACCCACGCGTTCAGGGTTCGACAAATCCGAGATCATTGGATTTGAACTGCGAGCAAAGCGAGCGGCCCGCAGGGTGAGGCGCCGCAGCGACTCATCAATCCCTTTCCCTCCGTAGCTCTCGCTTTGTAAAGAAAATTCATCATATCCGCAGCCGCATGCTCGTCAGCAGTTGACCGATTTGCTAGAATGTTTTCCATGAAAGCCGGCATAATTCCACGCCTGGTTGCATCCGACCTGGGAGGCACCCTGGTTCCTCCCGGAAAAGATGCGGTCCCAGCCGCGACTCTGGCTGTCCTGGATGGGATCATGGCTCGTGGCATTCCCGTTGCCGTGGTGACCGGTTTCAACCTGTACACAGCCCGACGCATGATAGACGGCCTGAGTGCATCACCCTGGTTCCTGGTTCAGAACGGAACCCTGGCGGTAAAGGACAACCAGATTGTCTGGGAGCACGGCCTGGGAATTGGCGAAGCGGAAAAACTGGTGCGGACACTGGAGGGCATGGAAATTCCAGTCGTGGTCTACCGCAACCTTTCCAGAGACGGCATTCCGGAATTCCGGGGATTCGGCGATTTCAGCCGCGGCGCGCCCTTTCGTGCCGTGGATGGTTTCAGTGACTTTTCCGATATTTCCGGAGTTTCAACCCAGATCCCCAATCAACGGGTGGGGGAGACCACCGCCGCATTGCGTGAATGCATTTCAGATCAATCCCGGCTGGTTTTTTCACGGGGCCGTTCCCGCACCTGGATTGAGGTCACTCCGCTCAACGCCAACAAGGGGCAGGCCCTGGCCCGGTTATGCGTGGAATTGGCCGTGGAGCCGGAGCAAGTGATCTTTTTCGGTGACAACCTGAACGATCTGGAGGTCTTGAACATGGTGGGCTTCCCCAGAGTGGTTGCGGACGGCCTGCCACAATTGCGAAAACATTTTCCGCAAGTGGCGGCCTCCTCTCATCAGGGTCCCGCACGGGAACTGGTACGGATTTTCGGCCTGGAAAAACCTCCAGGCTTGAAGATCCGGCATGGCGTCCCTTGATTCCGATTGCGAAAAAGGTTAGGTTAAAGACTTCCGGTCAGCCGGAAACGAATTCATGCTGCAACTCAGAGACATCCATGTTCAACACGGCGACAACAGAATCCTTTCAGGCATCGATCTGTGTGTGACAAAAGGAGATAAAATCTGGGTCCATGGACCATCGGGGAGCGGTAAAACCACTTTGTTGAAAGTGATGTTTTGCGCAGAGTACTTTCAGGGACGGCTGCTGTATCAGAGTCGCCCTGTCACCCCCCTGGAACTGGCGCATTACCGCTCACAGCTCGGATTCGTGTCTCAACGCATCCCGGATTTCGACCTCACTGTCGGCGAAGTGCTGCGTTATCCCTTCCACTTTCGCGTCAATCGTCATCGTCCTTTCCCCCAGAGTCAGGCAATGGAGCTGCTCGCCCAACTGCGCTTCAAACCTGAGATCCTGGACAGGCGGTTTCCCGGCCTCTCGGGCGGAGAAAAACAGCGCCTGATGGTATTGCTGCTGTTGCTGGTCAATCGTCCGGTGTTCCTTCTGGATGAAGTCACGGCCGCCCTGGACCCGGAAAACATCGAAACCGTGGTACGCCTGCTGACCTCTCTGCCTGAGAAAACAGTGGTCTCGGTGTCACACAACACGGATTGGCAAGCCTACTGCACCCGCTCCCTGTTGATGCAGTCCGGCCGTTTGCGGGAAAAATAGCAATGGGTGCCAAAGCGATCGACCTGATTTCCCTGGCGGCATTCTCTCTGTTGTTGCTGATTCCCATCAGCGTGTTCCTGTTTTTGCGCATTCCACGGATCCGCTCCTTGCTGATCGCTTACATGCGCATGGTGGTTCAACTCGTACTCGTCGGCATTTACCTGGAAACCATTTTCCGTATCAATCATCCCCTGATCAATCTGGCATGGGTCCTGATCATGGTAACCGTTGCCTGCATGGCGGTCACCAGTCAAAGCGGCCTGCGACTGAAACCTTTCTTTTTTCCGCTGGCCATGGCTTTCCTGATCAGCCTGGCGGCTGTTTTCGGCGCGTTTTTTATTGTGCTGGAACCCCAGACCGTGTTTTCGGCCAGATATCTGATCCCCCTGGGCGGCATGATCCTGGGCAACATCCTGCGCAGCAATGTCATTACCCTAGACCGCTACTTTCACGGCCTGCAGAAACGTCCGGAGGAATTCATCACCCATCTTTCCATGGGAGCCACACACTGGGAGGCCCGCAAACCTTTTATGGCGGATGCGCTGAAAGCCGCGGTATCTCCCCAGATCGCCACTGTCGCCACCATGGGTCTCGTATCCCTTCCCGGCATGATGACGGGTCAGATCCTCGGCGGCAACTCTCCATCCGTGGCCATCCAATACCAGATCCTGATCATGGTCGCCATCTTCACCACGGCAACAGTGTCGGCTTTCCTGGGCATGGTGTTTGCTTCACGGCGTGCATTTGACAACTTCCAGCGTCTTTGTCCCGGACTCTTCAACAGGTAGCCGGTTCCGGCCCGCTTGAAAACAATCCGCGTGTTTATTATCAGAATACAGGTATCCACATCTTGGCGGTGTTGTGTTTTAATCGGGGTTTGTGCTATGATCGAACGGCCATGATGCGCCGGATCGCCTTTTCAGGTCTACTCCTTCTGGGAATATGCTCTTCCTTTTTCGCGGTACAATACCCCATTATTTATTATAAGACTTCGGATGGCCTTCCCCAGAATTACATTACCGCCCTGGCACAGGATTCAGATGGATTCATCTGGGTGGGAACCCAGAGTGGAATCGGTATATTCAACGGCGATGATTTTGTGCGTACGTTATCCACAACAGAAGGGCTTCCCGGCAGTTATATCAATGACCTGGTCGCCGGTCCGGACAACCGGATTTGGGTGGCAACCGACGAGGGCATCGCCCTGATGCAGTCCATGAAAACCACCCATGTATGGATCCGGGGGGAGCGAATTCAGCGCCTGTTTCCTGATTCCGGTACTGGATTGGGTTTCTTCGCACTGGGAGGCGGTCGCCTCCTGCGGATCAATGATTCCCGGAAAGAACCGGTTGCGATTGATACTCCGCAACAGAACAAACCGCAAAGCATCAGCCATGCCGCCCGGGATAGCCGGGGGATTCTGACCATCCTGGCCAACCGGCAGGTATTTCAGCTCACACCTGATGGTGAATGGATCCCGATTGCCATCAACCGTTCCACAGATTTCCTGATTTGCCGTCAAGACAAGTTGCACTTGGCCGGAGATGGAGTCCTCACCATTATCGAACCGGGGAAACCAACCGTTGCCGTGGACCTTCCGGCCGCATGTGGAGAGATCCGTGACCTGGATCGAGACAGAGAAGGCGGAATATGGCTGGGAACGGATGAAGGCCTGTTCAGTTACGATCCCGGCACCGGGGGTTGGCAACATTTTCATGCCGGGAACGGTTTGAACTACTCCCGTGTCAACCGCGTGTTTGTGGATCGTGAACACACGGTGTTTGCCGGCACCCGTTACGGACTTTCATTCCTGTCCGGAATTACTTTCCGCATGTATTCTCCGGACGACGGCCTGCCTTCCGAATTCATCTGCAGCCTGCTGGAAGATGCCCCCGGAACGATCCTGGCCGGTGGATACGACGGCATCTGCGAAATCCGTAACGGCCATGGCCGCGCCTTCACAGTCAACCGGCAGCTGCAAAACAAACAGGTCCGTGCCCTGCTCAAAGTCGGTCCACGCGACTACCTGGTGGGCACTCGATTCAACGGCATCTATCGCTGGGACCGCAATGACCGCCTGGACCTGCTATTGGCCGATGCCCGCGTTTTGAGCGCATTAACGGACAGCAATGGCGTATTCTGGTTTGGTACGGATAACGGACTGCTGCGTTATGACGGCAAAGCCACATTCGAAACCATTCAGGAAGGGCTTCATCATCAACGGGTCTGGGCCATGGCTGAATGGTCCCCCGGCGTATTGATTCTGGGAACCGGCAACGGCCTTCAGGTCTATTCGAATGGCCGGTTCGTATCCAGCGATCTGGAAAACCGCCTGGGACAGGTCAATGTCACCGATATTCACGTGGCATCCTCAGGGGAAATCCTCGTTTCCACCGTAGTCCACGGACTCTTCATCTACCGCAATACGGATCTGCTGAATTTCACCACCCGCAACGGCCTGTTGCACAATGATGTGTGGTACGCGCTCAAAGACACGCAGGGTCAAATCTGGCTCAACACCAGTGTCTCGCTGGATCGATACCATAACGGCTACTTCTCTCATTTCAACAAAAACACCGGCCTGTTTGGAGATGAAGGGTTTATTCATACCGCCCTTGAAGCCGGTGACGGCAGCCTGTGGTTCAGTGTATCCCCGGGCCTGGTGGAACTGCCGCCCAGTACCCGCAGTTTTGATCCGGTTCCGCCGAAGGTTCCCAGCCTCAGTCTTCGGGTAGATGATCAGCCCTTTTCCCTGGACAAACCCATCCGACTGGGCAGTCGCCAGAATTCGGTTGAATTTTCCTTTTTTGCGGTTTCCACCCGTCGGGACCAGCCTCTGTACTACCGATGGCGCCTTTTGCCCCGTCAAAAAGAGTGGCAGGCACCTTCCCAGAAAACCAGTGTTCATTTCCTGAACCTCAGGCAGGGACGTTATACCTTTGAAGTCAAAGCGGACAACGGTTTTTCACAAGAACACGCTGAGGATCAAGCCCGGCGTATTACTTTTGAAGTCGCTTCGCCGCTCTGGAGGCGATGGTGGTTCTGGGCAATGGCCGCATTGGGGCTTTACGGACTGATCCGGCTGGCCACTTTTATGCGTTTGCGCATGCTGGAAACCCAGAAACGCAAACTGGAAAAACGAGTATACGAACATACCAGTGAGTTGGCGCGCAAAAATCATGAATTGGTGGTCTTGTCCATCACGGATCCCCTGACCGGCCTGAAAAACCGGCGCTACCTGGACGATCGCATCAGTGATGATGTACACCTCATCGAACGCAGCCTCTTCCCGCGCAAGGAATCCATGTCCACCGGCCGGCGTGTCCGCCGGGAAGATCTGATCCTGACCTTTTATGTGATCGATATCGACCACTTCAAGAGCGTGAACGATATCCATGGCCACACTGCGGGTGACCGGGTTCTGGTGGGTGTGGCCCAGACCTTGCGCCGCGAATTGCGCACATCAGACATTATTATCCGTTGGGGCGGTGAGGAGTTCCTGGTGGTCACACGCAACAAACGGGCAGACAACTCATACCTGTTGGCAGAACGCCTGCGCAAAAGCATTGAATCCAAGGAGTTTCACATATCCAGCGGTGAAACGGTGCGTCGTACAGTCAGTATCGGGTTCGCGCGCTTTCCGTTTGTGCAGGGAAACATTCGCGCGGTCTCCTGGCAGCAGGTGATTTCACTCGCAGACTCCGCTATGTACCTGGCCAAACTGAACGGCCGCAACCTGTCAGTGGGAATCGATCCCGGGCCCGGATTCTCGGAGGTGCCTTTTTCTCAGATCATTACCCGGATGGATGAACAGGCGGCGGCCGGCCGCATCCGGCTCTATTCGACACGGGATGAACTCCGATTCTATTCCCACAAATGAGGTAAGATGTTCGGATCACTGGGGTTTCAGGAAATTCTGTTAATCTTTGTTGTTGTTTTACTGGTTTTCGGACCGGACAAACTGCCGCGGTTCGCACGTGAACTGGGAAAATTCATCCGTGATTTCCGTTCCACGGTAAACGATGCCAAGCAGACCATCCAGGAAGAGGTGGACCGTCACGATATCACGCATGATATCCGCAAAATGGACCGTGAACTGAAAAACCTTCAGGACGACGATCACAATGGGCCAGAGAAAAGCGGATGAGATGACGTTCTTTGAGCACCTCGGCGAATTGCGCCGGCGGATTCTCATATCTTTGGCCATTATCATGGTGTTTTTCCTGGTATCCTGGAACTTTGTGGACGAGTTTTACGCCTGGATTGCCCAACCCGTACAGCAATTCCTTCCTGCCAACCAGAAACTGGTGTTTACGGCCCTGACGGAACCGTTCATGATGTACATTAAACTGGCCTTCATGGCATCCGTTTTTGCCGCTTCGCCGTTGATATTCCACCAGTTCTGGCTGTTTATCGCTCCCGGCCTGTATCCCCGGGAAAGGCGTCTGGTTTTTCCGTTTGTGTTGTTCACCACGTTTTTTTTCCTGCTTGGCGGCGCTTTTGGATACTATGCCATCTTTCCCTGGGCATGTCGCTTTTTCCTTCAGGTGGGGCAGGATTTTACGCCCATGCTGACCATCAATCAATACCTTTCGCTGGCATTCCGGGTGATCTTCGGAATCGCCGTTGTGTTTGAACTGCCGGTACTGGTATTTCTACTGTCCCGGCTGGGAATTATCACCTGGCGTACGCTTGTTCGTTATTTCAAGTGGGCGATTGTGTTGATTTTTGTTCTGGCGGCGGTGATTACACCCACCCCGGACATGGTTACCCAGTCACTTTTTGCGGGTCCCATGATCCTGCTCTACCTGCTCAGTATCGGAATCGCCCGCCTGGCCGCGCCCCGCCGCAAATAATTGCGTTCCATCACTTGGTAAATCCATGTGGCACTGGCTTTTCAGGCTCTGATCTGGTATATTGATTGTAATTCCATTGAGGAGTTTTAACGTGATTTATATCTATAAACTGATTTTTATCGCCGTTTTTGCGTTTATCGGCTACCACCATCCGCCGTTTCTGGGAACCACCCAGCAAATGGGCGCGCTTATCGGTGCCGCCACCGCCCTGTCCCTGGTTATCTTGGCCCTGCGTGTGCGCGTCACGGAACTGAAATACATCTGGAGTTCATCCATCGGCATGTTACTGGGAATCCTGGTGGGTCTCGGACTCTATGCACTTACCGAATCGATCAGCCTGTTCTTTTCGGCCAAGGTGTTTTTCCAGATGGTGTTCCTGTTCGGATTTCCCGTTACCGGGCTCTTTATCGGCCTGCAGAAGCCCAACATGTTCTCACCATTGAACATCAAGGAATTCCTGCGTGGCAGCAGCGCATTCACGGACTCCTTTCTGCTGGATACCAGCGCCATAATCGATGGACGCATCGTGCCCATCGCCACTTCCGGCTTTATCAGCGGTGAATTGATCATCACCCAGTTCGTGCTGGCTGAACTTCAGTCCATTGCCGATTCATCTGATCCCAGTAAAAAAATCCGCGGGAAACGCGGCCTGGATGTAATTGACCAGTTGCGCAAAACGCCCCAGATCTCGGTCACCATCCTGAATAAGTCCGTATCCGGAGTCAAGGAAGTGGATCAGAAACTGGTTCTGCTGGCACGTGAAAGCAATTTCAAGGTGATTACCAACGACGTCAACCTGAGCAAGATCGCCAAGCTGCAGGATGTCACCATCCTCAATATCAACGAGCTGGCATTCAGCCTCAAGCCCATTGTATATCCAGGTGAACATCTGACAGTCAACATCCTCAAGGAAGGCAAGGAAAAACGTCAGGGCATCGCTTATCTTGAAGACGGGACCATGGTTGTGATCGATGACGCCAAAACTGATATCGGCAAAACCCTGCGCATTGAGGTGACTTCCGTGCTTCAATCCACCACGGGGAAAATGATTTTCGGCAAAAAAGCCTGATGCTAAAAATCCGCGCCGGAACCGGATATGATATTCACCGCCTCGAGAGGGGAGGGGATTTGGTGATCGGCGGAATCCACGTCAGCAATGAACTGCATTTCGTTGCCCATTCAGACGGGGATGTCCTGCTGCACGCGTTGATGGACGCCCTGCTGGGCGCGTCGGGGCAGGCGGATATCGGTGAATTGTTCCCGGACACCGATCCCCGTTACCGGAATATTTCCAGTTCGCTTCTGTTGAAAAACGTCCTTGAACGTGTGCACGAAAACGGTTTTGAGATCACCAATATCGACTGCACAGTCGTGGCCCAGGAGCCTTCTCTGCAACCTTTCAAACCGGCCATCCGCGAAAATCTGGCCCGCCTGCTCAAAATCCCTGCTGATGCGGTTGGAGTGAAAGCCAAGACCCGTGAGGGCTTGGGCGCGGTAGGTCGCGTTGAAGCCATTGAATGTTACTGCATCTGCATGATCCGTGCGCGTACCCAACCATGAAACACATTCCCATCATCACCATTATCGGTGTCCCCAATACGGGAAAATCGACCCTGTTCAACCGTTTAACCGGGCGTCGGAAAGCCCTGGTTCACCCGGAACCCGGCATGACCCGGGACGTGTTTCGCATGCCCATGCTCCTGGACGAACAAGCGGTTTTTTTGCAGGATTCCGGCGGATTTTTCCCCGATAAGTCCGATATATCTAAAGAAATTAACATAAGGGTGCTGCGTGAAGCGGAACGCTCCGATGTGGTTGTTTTTTTATGCGACGGCAAGCGCGAACTGCTTGGATATGAAAAGGACCTTTACCTTTCCGTGCGCAATCGCACGCAATCGGTCATTCTGGTTGTCAACAAAATAGATGATCCTGAACGCCATATCGTACCCCAATCGTATTATGAACTTAAAGCCGAGTTTTTGGCCATTTCAGCCGAACACGACCTGGGAATCAATCAACTCCGCAGTCGCCTTACCGAGACAATAGGGGAGTCCGTCACCAAACCGGCAATAGAACCCGGCAATGCGTCCCGCATCAGTATTGTGGGGAAACCCAATGTGGGCAAGTCTTCACTGATTAACAGCATTCTTAAAGACGACCTGCTGATTGTCAGTCCGATTCCCGGAACCACACGTGATTCCATTGACCTGGCCCTGAACCGCAACAATCGAGACTTGATTCTGGTGGATAATGCCGGGATCCGTAAAATGCAGAAAATTCACGAAGACACGGAGAGTATCGCCGTCCTCCGCGCTCAGAAAGACATCCATTCCGCAGACATCATCATTCTGGTTC
The DNA here is from genome assembly GCA_016926835.1 of Candidatus Aminicenantota bacterium. Classification (GTDB taxonomy): domain Bacteria; phylum Acidobacteriota; class Aminicenantia; order UBA2199; family UBA2199; genus UBA876. The sequence goes on from JAFGNX010000116.1 coordinate 9,013, forward strand.
TTGATGCATCACGCAAAATCGATCAAAACGATCTATTTATCGCCGCCCAGGTACTGAAATCAACCAAGCCGGTTATTCTGGCCGCCAACAAGTGGGACCTGATATCCTCCTCACAGGCTCCGCATCTGGTCGAACAATCGATGCGTCAGCGCCTGCACGCATTCCATTTCGCGCCTTTTCATCTGGTTTCCGCCCTGAACGGGAAAAATGTCTTCCGCCTGCTGGACAACGCTGAACGCATTCACCTGACACTTCAAGAGGGGATTCGTACACCTATTCTGAACCGCGCCGTTAACTCAATCTATGCGGAAAAACGACTGGTGACAAAAAGCGGCCGGTCCTTCAAATCCAAATATGCCACCATTGAATCACGGCGGCCATTTTTTATTCGTCTCCAATCCCGCTACCCGGAGCACTTGAAGCCCTCTGATGAGACTTTCCTCAAAAAACGCCTTACAGAAAAACTTGACTTATGGGGCATTCCCATCTTCCTTAAAGTAACCGCATCCGCACGCAAATAGACATTGTCGACATGTCGACATAATTGTGATCTCCAATTCAATCATCTTCTTGACATCGATTGCAGCTTAACGTAGGATTGATTTTGCGGCGGAATCCCGCATAAATCAGGCCGAAAACAGAACCAGATCAGGAGAACATCGTGATCATTACCATTGCCAACCAGAAAGGCGGAGTGGGCAAAACCACTACCGCGGTGAATCTTGCGGCTGCTTTCGCGCTGGCTGGAAAGCGCACCCTTCTTATCGACATGGATCCGCAAGCCAACTCGACCGTGTCCTTCCTGGACACCCGTGAAGTAGAATTAACGGTATTTCATTACCTTGAAGACGTGGATATCGCATTCGACGATGTGGTGAAAGCCACTTCAATCGAAAATCTCGAAGTGCTTCCCGCATCCATCGCCCTGGCCAAATTTGAATCAAAGATGATTGGCGAAATCGACGGCCATTTTCGCCTGAAAGACCGACTTGACGGTGTTTTTACGAGATATGACTATGTAATAATCGACACGCCACCGACACTGGGATTGATCACCATTAACAGCCTGGTCGCGGCGACCCACCTGATTATCCCCATTCAAGCATCTTATTTCGCTCTGGAAGGTACGGACGACCTGCTGGATACCTTCGAAAAAGTGCAGGCGCGCAGCAACCCGGAGTTAACCATCCTGGGAGTCCTGATCACCTTGTATGACCGCCGCATCGTGATTGCGCGGGACAGCGCGGCCCATATCCGGGGAATCTTTACAGACAGAATGTTTAAAACCGTGATTTCCCGCAATGTGCGGTTGGAGGAAAGCCCAGCTTTTAAAGAATCCATATTCACCCATGCGCCGCATTCGCGTGGAGCGGGGGAGTATAAAGCCCTGGCAAGGGAGATTATGAAACATGGCTAAAAAAATCGGATTGCCTGAATCCATTAAGATGAAACACGATCACCATCTGGTCGACGAGCTCTCACGCCGCAGCCGCACCTGCGTGATCCGCTATATTCCGTTGGAGCGGATCGTTGCCGGCGCGCAGCAGCCCCGCAGCGATTTTGGTGACATTGAAGCATTGGCCGCTTCAATCCGCGAGAAAGGGGTGATTGAACCGATTATACTGCGCCCCCGGGATGGACGATTTGAAATTATTGCCGGAGAAAGACGATTCCGGGCGGCTAAAATGGCCGGATTGAGTGAAATTCCCGGGATTGAATACGACATCCAGGACAATGAAGCGCTCGAATTGTCCATTGTAGAAAATGCCCAAAGAAAAGACCTGAATCCTTTTGAAATGGCGTTTTCGCTGAAATCGTTGAATGAAATATACGGGTACACGCACGAAGAAATCGCCAAAAAAATAGGTAGTTCTCGGGTATCCATCACAGAGATGATCCGCCTGTCCGATATGCCGCCCCAGGTGATCAGCCGCTGCCAGGAAATGGGCATTGAATCCAAGACATTTCTACTGGAACTGGTGAAACTGGAAGATGTGGACCAGATGATGTTTGTGCTGGATCAATATGCATTATCACCATTTTCAAGAGATGCAATCAAAGAGATACGGCAGAATAAAACAAAAAAAAGCGAACCCGATACCAAAAAGACACCCAGATTCAAGTTTGTGGCACCAGACAAATCCGTCAAGATCGATTTCCGTTTTCGCGAGGGAGAGATCAGCCGGGATCGATTGATCTCAACGCTCCAGACCCTGCTGGATGACCTCATAACCGGGCGGATCAAGAATCTCAAAGCTTGATTGCTCTTGATTTCAAAAGTATCTGATCCGGTTTTGGAAAAATCGGTGTTTGGTTTACATAATATATCTTATCCGACATCACATCCATCATGCGTTTATCACTCCGATATGTCTTGCTTTTTATCTTTGTGAATAACTCTTGTGTATGCCTTGTGAATGTCTTACAGCAGGTTCGTTTGCATCCGGGCTGTATTTTTCCTCTTCTTTATATCCGCAATGTTCTCGCAATACCGTGCTTGTCCACAGTCTATCTTTCAGTTAACCGGTTCACTTTCGATTTACCGGGCCGATCTGTATCGCCTGCAGGTTCAATTGGATTTTTTTTCGGGGTTACGCGCCTGAATTTTTTTCGTTATGCAACCTTGACCCTTGATTGCGAAACTTTTTCGTTTGGGCCCTTGTGATTTTCAGTGAGTTTTGCTGCGTGACGTTCTCGTCATGTATAGTGTTTTTTGGGTCCGAATTTTGAAAATTCACCTTTTCATGTTCCCGCGAAAAGGTCCAGTCTATTGGGAAAGATAGTGTCGGAATTTTGTAAATTCCCTATATAAGGGATATTATTTATTCCAGCTCATGATAACGTTAAATAAATTACGAGTTCAAGTAACGCTTTTTTAACCGGTTCCGCTTTTCAAGCAGGTGCAGCACCTTGACCTTCTTGTCCCAGACAGGCGCTCAAATTCTCCAACCCCTGGTTCATCTCATCTTGGAAAATGCGCCAGGTGGATGCTTGAACGCATTTGCCTGTCCGGGCGTTGATGTCGAACACGGAAAAGTCCATCATCAGGTTGTTGCGGGCCACCTCAAAGCGTTGGTAGATTCCCGTTAAAAAGCGATCAATAATGGGTTTGCGCTTCATGCCGATTACCGAGTTGATGGATCCGGTCATACCCACGTCCGTCTGATACCCGGTTCCGTTACTCAGAATGCGTACATCACTGGTCTGAACATGGGTGTGGGTCCCTACCATGACACTCACTCGCCCATCCAGGAAAAACCCCATGGCTTGTTTTTCCGCAGTGGCTTCGGCATGAAAGTCCACAAATACGCACTTCTCAGAGTCTTCTTTCAACAGGCGATCCACGATGAGAAAGGGATTGTCGACCACAGGTTCCATAAAAACACGCCCCTGCAGATTGATGACGCGCAGTGTGGCGCCATTTGAAAGATTCTCGGTATAGTATCCGTTACCGGGCACACTTGGCGGATAGTTCACCGGTCTCAGGATACGGGGATTTTCACGCAGCAAATCCAGGGCCTCGCGCTTATCCCAGACGTGGTTTCCCGACGTGATCAGGTCAACCCCGGCCTGGAACATCTCTCCGGCTGTTTTGGGAATGATTCCCAAGCCGCCGGCGCTGTTTTCGCCGTTGGCAATCACAAAATCGGGGCGGATACGGTAGCGCACTTTGGGCAAAACTTCAGCCAGGAAACGCCTTGCCCCTCTTCCCACCACGTCTCCGATAAAGACAACCCGAAGATATTCGGATTCGTGGCCGGTTTTTTCTTTATTTTGCATATTCAACGGCTCTTACTTCACGGATGACCGTGACTTTGATCTGCCCGGGGTATTCCAATTCTTCCTGGATACGTTTGGCAATATCCTTGGAAACGAAAAACACCTTGTTATCGTTCATTTCATTGGAATCCACAATAACACGGACTTCACGTCCTGCCCGCAACGCATACGCCTTTTCCACGCCCTCAAAACCAGCGCAAACTTCTTCCAGTTTTTCCAGGCGCTTGATATAGGTCTCAAAAATTTCTCTCCTGGCTCCAGGGCGGGCCGCGGACATGGTATCCGCAGCCTGGATCAGCACGCCCTCAACCGAAGTGAAGTCCACATCCATGTGGTGAGAAGCAATGGCTTCCTGTACGTGCTTTGACTCTCCGAATTTCCGTGCCAGGTCTACCGACAATTGGGTATGGGTTCCTTCAGTTTCACGGTCAATGGATTTTCCCACGTCATGTAACAGGCCGGCGCGTCGAGCGACATTGACATTCGCTCCCAATTCCCGGGCCATGAACGCCGCGATCATGGACACCTCTTTGGAATGTTGCAGTGCATTCTGACCATAAGAGGTGCGGAACTTCAGTTTTCCCAGGTAGTAATACAATTCCGGATTGATCTCTTTGATTCCGAGTTCCACAACGGTCTGCTCGCCGACTTCGCGCAGGTAGTCATCAAATCCCTTTTCGATCTTTTCCACGATTTCTTCCACGCGGGCGGGATGAATTCTGCCATCCTGGATCAGCGTTTCCAAAGCCCGTTTGGCGATTTCGCGACGAATGGGGTCGAAAGAAGAAACGATAATCGCTTCCGGAGTATCGTCCACAATAAAATCCACGCCGGTTGCGTTTTCCAGGGCCCGGATATTGCGCCCTTCCCTACCGATTATGCGCCCTTTCATCTCGTCATTGGGAAGATCGATCACGGCTACTGAAGACGAAACCACATGTTCTGAAGCCAACCGCTGGATTGCCGTGCCAATAATGTCTTTGGCCATGACCTGGCTTTTTTCTTTTAAATCCTCTTCAATAATCCGTAACCGCTGAGCGGATTCCATGCGGGCTTCGCTTTCGTACTGGCTGACTATCATCTCTTTGGCTTCCTGAACAGTCAGGCCGGATATGGTTTCCAGTTTTTTGCGCTGTTCGTCAAGCGTACTCTCCAATTCGCAACGCGCCTGGTCCAGTTCATGCCTGCGTTCGCCCAATTGGATTTCCACTTTTTTCAGGTCTTTTTCCTTGTTTTCCAGGTTGATATAACGCTGGTCCAGGTTTTCTTCTTTCTGAACCAGGCGTCTTTCCATATCGTTAATTTTGTTGATTTTCTGACTCTGCTTGCGGTTGTATTCGTTTTTCCAGTTGATGAACTCTTCCTTGAGTTCAAGGTTGGTTTTCGTGCGTTGCGCGTCCAGTTCCTGATCAGCCTGACGTTTCCATTCCTGCTTTTGTTGCTCAAGCCTCCGGTATTGTCCGGAAAACAACCGCTTGCGCAACAGGAAAACCACTGCGGCGGTTAAAGCGATTCCGCCCATAAACGGAACCATATATGTGAGTATTGACATGTCTCCTCCTTAAACAGGACATGCTATTTCGCCACCGGATTCTGCTGGGAATTTGACCTGGCGTGCACATGTCCGCAATCAGCATCCGCATCATCCAGTGTCGCGATCACTTCGTCGATCCTGCGCAGAACGGCGCGCAGGTCTTCATTCTCGCTGCGCAGGGAAAACATCTCAGCGGCAATGTTGATCGAAGTCAATAATCCCAGCCGGAACGAATCCATATCGATGGACTGGCCCCGGACGGAGCGAATCTTATCTTCCACGTAAGCAATGATCTCCATAAAAGTGCGGGGATGGATTTCTTTGGGCAGATCAAAACGGAAATTCCGTCCCAGTACCTTTACATCAATCGTTCTTACCATTATCTTCTTCCAGGGATTCAACCAATGTCAGCAGGCTGTTGATCTTGCGCCTGATCTCCTTTCTTTCCTTGTCTATTTGGACTTTGTCCTGCTCAACCTCAGCCAGTGCTTTTTTCAGGTCGCGATTGTTTGCACGCAGGCGTTTTATTTCCTCCACCAATGCCATTACCCGCGTTTCCAGACGGGAAAAATCATTTTCCGGCATGGTTCCCTCCTCCTTATGTTCTGAGTTCCAGTTTCAGGGTAGCTACCAGATTGTTCACCAGTACGGTGTGAATGCGATTTACTCTCTCTCCGGTTAATGTCTGATGCGCATGACGGTAATAGAAACTCATGGCCATGCTGATCCGCTCCCCCCCTGAATCCGTCCGATCCCGGTAACAATCAAACAGATGATAGGACTCCAGTTCCTCCGGGCGATGCGCTTCGATGGCTTTTTCCAGGTCCGAAAACGAAACTCCTGCGGGAATATAGACAGACAGGTCCCGTTTCACCATGGGAAAACGGTTCCACTGCGCAAAGCGCTGTTCCTTGCGTTTTCTCAGCAGAGAAGACAACCCGATCTCCATGGCGGAAACGGTTTTGTCTAAACCCGCGGCCTGGACGGTTTCTGTTTTCAGACAGCCCATCCATCCGGCCGGTTGCTGATGGATCTGGATCGCAAAAGAGCAACCCGGCTGCAACCAGGGAAAATCGCGTTGCTCCAGATGAAATTCCACACTCAGCCCCAGCAGAAACGCTTCCATTTCCCCGCGGAATACAAAGAAATCGATATCCTCGACCTTGGAGTTGCGCCAGGAAAGGGGTTCGTGTTCACCCCATGCCGAAACCGCCAGAGCTTCTTCTTCGCAGCCATCACTGCCCGAACAACGGGAAAAGCGTTTTCCCGTCTCGAACAACTTCACGGTCAGAGCCCCGTGATTGGCATTGTGAGCCGTGGCGCGCAATAGTCCCGGCACCAGGGAATTGCGCAGAACAGCGTATTCTTTTCCCAGCGGGTTGCGCAAGCCGATAAAATCCGTGTGGGTGGACTCCGCTCCCGCCATTAACAGGTTGTCTTCCAGGGACTGAAAAGAGTAATTCAAAGCCTGGAAATAGCCGTTGGCAATCAAGTGACGCCCCGCTTTCAGCCGCAGGTTTCGTTTTGCGTTCGGACTGAAAGACAGGTTGACGGTACGCGGCATGGAAGCCGGTATGCGATTGTAGCCGTAGATGCGAGTGATCTCCTCCACGAGGTCCTGTTTGCATGTAATATCAACACGAAAAGAAGGTACGGTCACAGTCCAGAGTTTTTTGTCGATCGAATCAACCTGGAATCCCAGGCGTTCCAGAATCGCAGCCGCTTCAGAACGGGGAATTTCTACGCCGGTATAGCGGCTGGGATAGTCGGCCGGCATCTGAACCGTGGTTGCCAGGAAAAGGCCGGGGTACTCATCATGATACCCGCTGCTGACCACGGGTTTGTCGGACCATGCTCGCAGATAGGCCAAAGCCATGACAATGGCACCGGGCGTCGCCGTGATATCGGTCCCACGCTCAAAGCGATATGATGCGTCGGTCTGCAAGCCCAATCTACGGGCTGTACGACGTATGCGTACGGGGTCGAACCAAGCGCTCTCCACAAATACGCGCCGGGTACGATTCGTGATACCGGATTCAACCCCACCCATGATACCGGCCAGCGCAACCGGACGGCGGGCATCGGCAATGACGATATCCTCAGTTTCCAACTCCACTTCCCGCTCGTCCAGAAGCCGCAACCGTTCTCCGGGGCGTGCCCGCCGAACCCGGATCTGTTTGCCCTCCAGGCAATCCAGGTCAAACATGTGCAATGGATGCCCCATGGCCATGAGCACCATGTTTGAAGCGTCTACTATCTGGTTGATGGGGCGAAGTCCCAGGGATTCCAACAAGGCGCCGATTTCCGCTGGAGACGCAGACGGCTCTATACCGTGGATCTCACATCCTGAGTACCTTCGACAATCCGATACGGATTCGATCTGGATATCGACTGAACCGGCGCCCTCCCCCACTGCCAGAGCCGGATCCAGACTGTTCGGCAGAACCAGCGGTAAATCGGGCAGTCGCGCATGGATTTCCCTGGCGATGCCCAGGTGAGACAGCCAATCCGGACGGTTGGGAGTGATCTCTACTGTAAAAGCGGTGGAGTTGTCACATCCGTGGACTTCAGCCACCTCAATACCGAGGGAAGCCAGTAACTCTTTGGTTTCCACCACCGGCATTTCCACGTCGATAAACTGTTTCAGGAATCGTAGGTTGATGCGCATGGGGGTTATCTGAATTGGCGCAAAAAGCGCAGATCATTTTCAAAAAACATGCGTAGATCGGGAACACCATGCCTCAGCAATGCGATCCGATCCACTCCCATTCCAAAGGCAAAACCGGAAAACAGATCGGGATCGATGCCGCAGTTCATTAAAACCCCGGGATGCACCATTCCGCTGCCGAGGATTTCCAGCCAACCGGTACCTTTGCAGATGCGGCACTCCGCATCCTGTCCGAAGCATAGAAAGCAACTGATGTCGATTTCCGCCGATGGTTCGGTGAACGGGAAATAGCCCGGTCGAAACCGGGTCTTGATATCCTCACCGAAAAAGGCACGGATAAAGGCTTCAAGTATGCCGCGCAGGTGGGAAAAGTTGATTTCTCGGTCTACCAGCAGGCCCTCGATCTGATGAAAAACCGGCGTATGTGTGGCATCCGGTTCGTCTTTTCGAAATACTTTTCCGGGAAAAATGGCCTTGAATGGGGGCTGTTTTGACTTCATGTAGCGGATCTGAACCGGAGATGTGTGGGTGCGCAGAACCATGTCATCGATATCCTGAATAAAAAACGTATCCTGCTCATCACGGGCCGGATGGTGGGCGGGGATATTCAAGGCGGTGAAGTTGTTGTATTCACTCTCCATCTCCGGCCCTTCCGCCACTTCATATCCCATCTGGATAAAGATATCCTCCAGTTCGGTACGTGTCCGTTCAATCAGGTGGGGAGCGCCCGGGGCATGGGAAACAGGCGGCAATGTCCAGTCGATCCCTGGTTTGCGTCGATCGGGCTCCAATCGCGTGAACACCTCATCCAGGCTTTGCTCAACCATTTGCTTGAAACGGTTGATGAGGCGACCGGCTTCGGCTTTCTCTTTCGGAGGGATATCCCGCAACCGCTGCATGAGAAGCGGGCAGATACCTTTACGGCGGCTGAAGTACTTTTCCTTCAACCCGCGATGCTGCTGCTGAGATTGAACCTGCTCGACCTCCGCCTTGAAAACCTGAATCAGTTCATCAATCTCATGACTGAGTTCCCGGCTCATAGGTACGTTTTGACTTTCTCAACGATACCTTTGAATGTGTCCGGTTCAGTGGCTGCAAGATTGGATAGCACCTTGCGGTTCAGGCGGATCTGCGCTTTGTCCATGCCATGAATAAACGTGGCGTAATTCAGGTCGTGCTGACGCACGGCGGCGTTGATGCGCACGTTCCACAGGCGCCGGAAATCCCGTTTGCGATTGCGGCGATCCCGATAAGCGTATTGAAGTGATCGTTCAACGGCCTCGCGAGCGGTTCGGTAATTGTGGCTCTTGGCACCGAAGAACCCGCTGGCCAGTTTTAAAATCTTGTTGCGGCGATTCAGTTTTTTATTTCCGCGTTTTACTCTGGGCATCTCATCCTCCGTCTAACACCTTTTCATTTGCCCCATTGCGTTCTCTCTGTGAAAAATCCTCAGCCATACGGCAACAGGTTCTTCATCTGCTTGGCTTCTTCCTTGACAACTATGGTGGATTTCCGCAGGTTACGTTTGCGCTTGGCGCTTTTTTTGGTCAGAATATGTGAAGCAAAGGCGCGACTGCGGCGGATTTTGCCGCTGCCGGTAAAGCGGAAGCGTTTCCGTGCGCCTCTATGGGTTTTTAGTTTCGGCATCTTTTCCTCCTTTCTTCTTGCCGATCAATATATGGGTTGAAAACCGTTCTCTCTTGGGCATGGATTCGATTTCAGCAAAATCCCTGATGATTTCAAGGATCTTTTCAGTCATGGTGTGCAGCATTTCCGGCTTGCGTTTCTGGCGGCCACGCAACCACACCGTAATCTTGACCTTGTTGCCTTCATCCAGGAATTCCCGGATCTTTTTCAGTTTGACTTCGATATCATGTTCCCCGATTACCGGCGTGAACTTGATCTCTTTTACCTGGATCTTTTTCTGCAGCTTCAGGGCCTCATGTGCTTTTTTCTGAATGCTGTAGAGGTACTTGCCGTAGTCGAGAAGTCGACATACCGGAGGGTTCGCATTCGGCGAAATCTCTACCAGGTCCATGCCCTTTTCTTCGGCGATTGTCAGTGCTTCACGCACCGGCACAATCCCCAACTGATTTTTTTCTTCATCAATTAGCCGTACTTCCTGAGCACGAATTTCCCGGTTGATACGGTGAGGCCGGGTCTTCTGAACAGGTCTTCTAGTGCTGTACCTTCTTCGCAAACGTTTTCTCCTCGATGGCTTTTAAAATCGAATGAACCAGCTCTTCGAGCGCCATCTTGCCCTGGTCCCCGCTGCGATGGATGCGCAGCGAGATGTCCTGGTTCTTTTCCTCTTCATCACCCAGAATCAGAATGTACGGGATCTTTTCCATTTCCGCGTCACGGATCTTGCGTCCCATGCCTTCACTGCGGCTGTCCAGACGCGCCCGGATCCCTTTCTGGTTCAGGTTGTTTCGCACCTGTCCGGCATAGGCGGCATTGCGATCGTTAATGGGAATTACCACAGCCTGAACCGGAGCCAGCCATACCGGGAAATAGCCTCCGTAGTGTTCAATCAGGATGCCGAAGAACCGTTCCAGCGATCCCAGCAGGGCTCTGTGAATCATAATGGGTCTTTCTATATCCCCGATTTCATTGGTATAGCGCAAATCAAATCGTCTGGGCATATTGAAATCCACCTGGATGGTGGAACACTGCCATGAACGATTTAACACATCTTTGACTTTAATGTCGATCTTGGGGCCGTAAAACACGCCCTCACCCGGATCAACGGTAAATGCCACTCCGGACTCTTTCAGGGCCCTTTCCAATGCGTTCGTAGCCAGGTCCCATTCCTCGGGATCACCCACAAAGTTTTCTGGACGGGTGGAAAGAAATACGTCCAGTTCAACAAAACCGAATGTCTTCAGAATATTCAAACTGAACCGGATCAGTTCCTTGACTTCCTCAAGGATCTGGTCCCGGGTACAGAAAATATGGGCATCGTCCTGGGTAAAACCGCGCACCCGCAGCAATCCATGCAACACGCCGCTGCGTTCATACCGATAAACCGTGCCCAGTTCCGCCCAACGCAAGGGCAATTCGCGCCAACTCCGTGTGCGGGATTTGAACACCACCAGATGAAAGGGGCAGTTCATGGGTTTCAACTGGTACTCGGTGTGGTCGAACTCGATCGGGGTAAACATGTTTTCACTGTAGAACCCCTTGTGACCACTGGTTTCCCACAATTCACCACGGGCTATATGCGGCGTATACAAGAGTTCATAACCGGAACGAAGGTGCTCTTCCCTCCAGTATTTCTCTACTTCGTAGCGGATCATAGCGCCGCGTGGATGCCAGAGTACCAGCCCGGCTCCGATCTCATTTTGAATGGAAAACAGGTCCAGGTCCCGGCCCAACTTGCGGTGATCCCTTTCCTTGGCCTCTCGGAGAAAGCCAAGGTGATCATCCAGTTGCTCTCTGGTGGGGAATACCACGCCATAGATCCGCTGCATCGAATGGCTGGCTTCATCTCCCTTCCAGTAAGCCGCGGCAACGGATAGAAGTTTGAAATGCTTCAATAATCCCGTTGACGGCAGGTGCGGCCCACGGCACAGGTCCGTGAAGTCACCCTGGCGGTATACAGTTACACTCTCCCCTTCCACTTTCTCATGAATCAGTTCCACTTTCAGAAACTGGCCCTTTCGGGAAAAGAGTTCCAGGGCATCCTGTCTGGGTAGAATTTCACGCTTGATGGGAAGGTTCTGCTTTGCCAGGTGAGCCATGCGACGGGCAATTTTTTCAAGATCCTCAGGAGTGAACGGCTTCTCGGTCAAAAAATCGTAATAAAAACCATTCTCTACCGCGGGTCCAACACCGTATTGAACACCGGGGAACAACTCAACCACCGCATGGGCCAGAAGATGAGCGCAGGAGTGGCGAAATACGTTCAAGGCATCCGGATGCTCGGGAAACACAAATTCAAACTGATCCGCCTCAACAGTTGCAGCGCCCAGATCGGTCAACTCACCGTTTACGCGCATCAGAACAGGTTTGCCGTCTTTGTTACTCATGGTTGGTCCGGGAGGGAATGGTAGGCGCGGGCGGGCTCGAACCGCCGACCTCTACCGTGTCAAGGTAGCACTCTAACCAGAACTGAGCTACGCGCCTGTACCGCAAATTCTGCAGTTGTTTAATCCAGCAGGGTTTTCAGCTTTTTGCCGGGAATGAACTTAGCGACCCGACGCGCCGGGATTTCAATGGTTTCCCCGGTTCGTGGATTCCGGCCCTTTTTGCGCTTCTTCATCGTGGATTTGAATGTGCCGAATCCCACGATGGTCAATTTCCCGTCTTCCCGCTTCATCTGGTCGATTACGATTTCCACCAAATTGTCTATAATGGTTAAGGCATCGTTTTTGGTGAATTCGGTATTGTTGACCATAGCGGCCGCCAATTCATTCTTGTTCATAAACAATCCTCCTCTTGACGCTAGTAAATGTACATGATATCCCCTGCAAAGTCAACACTGACGGGCAAAAAAGGCAAGCGATCGGCGCTTTTCGGATTCCGGGAACATGCGGGTCAGTCGATGTCTCAGATATTCAGCAGGCTGCCTTTGGCCATAATATCACGTTGAACTTTTGAGAGTTGGGGAATGGAAAAGGTTTCATCGGTGTCCATCATCTTCACCAATCCAATATCCAGGTCCACGTGAATGGGGTTCAAATGCTCCCATTTCCCGGTTTTCACCAGTTCTCCGGCTTGGGGAAATTCAATGATGGACATACCGGAATTGATGGCGTTGCGTTTGTAAATGGCCCCAAAAGACTCAGCGATAATCAGTCGCACACCCAGGGCGCGGAAACAGTCCACCGCGTGTTGGCGGGATGATCCCGAACCGAAATTGGCCCCGGCCACCACCACGTCACCATCCTGAACCAGTTCCGGGAAGTGAGTCCAGCCTTCCAGGTTGCCCAGTGCATGGCGACCCATCTGATCCACTTCCGTAATATGCAGATGTTGATTGTGAAAAATCTGATCCGTGTCGATATCGGGGATCAATCTCGCTTGCGCGGAGGTCAACAGGATCAGTCGGCCTGTAAACTGGTGTAGTGACATTCGCTAGCCCTCCTTTGCGTTCAATCTTCCGGTCAACACCGACCAGGCCACTACTTCCGGTGAAGTCAGGTAGTTGAATCCGTCACCCTGCTTGCCGGGGAAATTGCGATTGCCAGTGGAAAGCATGACCTCATTGCGGCCGGTCATACCGATATGACCTTGGGCACAGCCCCCGCAACCCGGGTTGGAGATAATCGCGCCTGCATCGAAAAGGTCATTCAGCATGCCCCTGTCCATGGCCGCTTTGTATACTCGCTGGGTGCTGGGAACGACTGCCAGTCGTGTTCCCGGGGCGATTTTCCGTCCTTTCAGGATTTTCCAGGCCGCCTCGATATCCTCAAGCCGTCCATTGGTGCAGGAACCGATAAATCCGAAATCAACCTTGACATCACCCAGTTCTGATACTTTGCAAACATTGTGCGGAACCGGCGGAGCCGCTACCATGGCTTCAATGCCGGAGACGTCAACTACGATCTCTTCATCATAGGTCGCGTCCGGGTCGGCACGGACTTCGGCGGGGCACTCCCCCATTCCGTTCATGGCCAGAATCTGCTCCATGGTTTGATTGTTGAATGGAATAAACCCCACGATTCCACCCATTTCGGTGATCATGCTCAGCAAAGTAATCCGACCCGGCAGATCGAGTTTTTCCACGGTCTCGCCCACGAATTCAACCGCACAACCCAATACACGATCGGTTTTCAATTCGCCCAGTATCCACAGCGCCAGGTCTTTGCCGTTGATTGGAACCCGTGGCTTCCCCATCACCCGAATCAGCTTGGTGCGGGGGACCTCAAACCAGGTACGGCCCTTGCGGAATCCAAAAGCGATATCCACATCTCCCATACCCTGACCGAAACAGTTGACGGCACCGAGAATGTTCATGTGGCTGTCTGTGCCCACCACAATGGTCCCCGGCAGGGCGATTCCTTCTTCCATCATCGTATGGGTGCCGATCCCGCGATCCACGTCAAATACGCGAATCCCCTGCTCATGTGCGAATTCGCGGCAGATCTGCTGGTTATTGGCATACTGGATGGTTTTGGGAGGGACGGTTAAATCAAAGGTGAAAAACACCCGGTCTCGATCCACCACCGGCGTGTCCTTATAGTGATTGCGATAATTCTTGACCACATTCGGGCCGGCAAAATCCCGGGCGGAAATCACATCAAGATCGATCCACACAATTTTTCCCGGCGCTACCTCTTCCCGGGTATGCCGGGCGAAAATTTTCTCAATTACCGTTTTTCCGCTCATTGCAATTTCCTCTTCACATCGATCATTACCAGCCTGGAGATCTGTTTCAGGGTATCGATAACCCCATCTCCCTTTGTGGCGATGGCTTCCGTTACGGGTTCGTCTTTTTTTCGCAACACCGAAATCAATTCATCGGCGGGAGTGATATTGGGCAAATCCCGTTTGTTTAACTGCAGCACATAGGGCATCTGCTCGAAATTCAATTTGTATTCGCGCAGGTTTTCCAACATGTCTTCAAGGCTTTCGATGTTGGCTTCAAACCGTTCACGCTGTGAATCGGCCACAAACACCAGTCCATCCACCCCCTTGAGAATCAGCTTGCGGGAACTGCTGTAATAGATCTGTCCGGGTACGGTGTACAGATGGAATTTGACCTTGTATCCCTTGATCTGGCCCAGATCCAGGGGAAAGAAATCAAAAAACAGGGTTCGCTCGGTTTCAGTGGCCAGGCTGACCAGTTTGCCCTTGTTTTCGCTCTTGATCTTCTCGTATATGTATTTGATGTTGGTGGTTTTGCCACTGAGCCCCGGGCCATAGTAGACGATTTTAAAGTTGATCTCGCGGGTGGAATAGTTTAAAAACGACAATGTCAGTCTCCAAATATCTCGTCAATGTCAGCGTCCGTAACTCCTTCAAAAGGAGATATATCATCCTTGAACACGTTTGACTTCAGTTTTTCGTTAATGGTTTGAAACACCCCGGCCAACTCGTGTGTGGCGTTTTTTACACGGAAACGCACCAGGCCCAGGTTCGATTCCCGGCGAAAGATGTTGATCAACATGGTCCGTTCATTGATCAGAGACACGTAGAGGCTTTTGGAATCGGACTCGGTTAACACACTGGTGAATTTGTCGATCTCCAGCATCTGGGCGATACTGTTGACCGCAGAAATACTGCCGGCGATCAGCGATGATATAGAGTTCAAATAGGAGTCATCCAGATCGCCGGTGGAGGCGATACAGTGCCCCTCGGAATCGGTGATGAAAACAATCTCCGATCCCGAATTGACTTTGAGCTCATCAAGGATCTTCTTGATCAACACATATTCTTCATTGTATATGACAAAATTTTCCTGCATGGTCTAACTATTATGAAACGCCTCAATTCGCTTGTCAACCATATCATTCCACATCTCTGCGTCCTTCCATGGAACGGGCGATGGTTAACGCATCCACGTAATCCATATCCGCGCCTACTGGCAACCCCAGCGCGATGCGGGTGATGCGCAATCCGTTGGATTTGAGTTGTTCACTCAGGTAGTGGGCGGTTGCATTGCCTTCTGTGGTGGGGCTGGTGGCCAGAATGACCTCACGCACACCACCGGCAGCGACACGTTTCAGTAATTCGGGGATTTTCAACTCATCCGGACCCATGCCCTGCACCGGTGATAGGTTTCCATGCAAAACATGATACAACCCATGGTAAAGATGGGTCTTTTCAATCGACAGGATGTTAAACGGTTCTTCCACTACACAGATCAGGCCCCTATCCCTGCGTTCATCGCGACAGATTTCACAGGTTTCTTCCGTGGTCAAGGTGCGGCACTGGGAACAGAAACGCACGCTCCTGCGTGCCTCCAGAATGACGCGGGCCAATTCATCGGCTTTCTCTGGATCTGACTTCAGCAGATAAAAACCGATGCGCTGAGCTGATTTGCGCCCGATTCCCGGCAACCGGCTCAACACGGTCAGCAACCGTTCCAATGGCGGGGAAAATCCGTTCATGGGTTGTTCCCCGAACACCTAGAAGGGCAGTCCGCCCGGGAGCCCCGGGATGCCCATACCACCCATCTGATTCTCAAGTTCCCCGTCTACCTTGGCCTGGGCGTCGTTAACCGCGGCGATAATGAGGTCCTGAAGCATTTCCACGTCATCCGGATCCACCACTTCGGGGGCGATGTGCAAGGATGTGATGGCTTTGTGACCGTTCATATGCACCTGCACCATGCCTCCGCCTGCGTTTCCCTCCACGTCAAGGGCGTTCTTTTTTTCCTGTACCTCCCGAGCCATGTTCTGAGCCATCTGTATCATCTGATTGATGTTCGGCATCTTGGGCATCTCTTCCTCCTTGAACCTTATCGACGCTGATCATCTGCGCCCGGATCTGTTCAGCCAGGTTCTTGATATTGCGATCACTGCGCATCTCTTTTTCGACTTCCGCGCGTGTATCCCGCCCAACGGCCACCCGAATGGGCAGGCGGCGCCGGTAGCGTTTGGCCAGCGAACGCTCCAACGCGTCAAGATTTTCTTCCAACACGGATTTCACATGACCGTTGCCACCGTCCACCACCACGCTGACGCTGTCTCCGTCGCACTCCACGCTCGCGGCGCGAATATGCGACGCCAACCGGGGATTTTCCCTTTCCAGATCTTCAATCCACCAGGCACGTATGGTCTCTGCGCTGATATCGAGTGCTTCCGCCTGAGGTTCCGCCTTGTTTACCCCAGGGAAATCGTTATCGGCATTTCCGGCCGGCATTTCAGCAATCACCGAGTGAACGGAAGTTTCCCCTATCGATGCGTGTGTGTTCATTGCCCGTATGGCCTCTTCAATGGCAACCAGGTCCGGAAAGTAGGAGAGCTTTAAAAACAGGTACTCGAGAATGATACGCGGATTTTCCGTGTGGCGCACGGTCATTTCCATTTCCTTGGCGGCTTGAAAGTATCGCAGAAGTTCTTCTTCTTTGACATCAGCAAGAATTTCGCGAATCCGTGTCAGGTTCTCCGGGTTGAGATTGTGCAGACTGCCCGGATCCTCCATGCTGTGCACCACGATCAGATCGCGGAGAAACTTTAAATATTCTGCATAGAAAAAACGCAGATCCGCGCCGCGTTCCACCAACTCCTGTACGGACAGGATGATATCCTTGCGGCGACGCTGCAAAACGGATTCGGTTAACCGGATAAAAAGATCTTCCTCGATCACTCCCAGAATATCCACCACATCCTCGTCACGCACATCTCCATTGGATAAGGCGATGGCCTGATCCAGAACCTTTTTGGCATCCCGCAGGCTCCCCTCAGATGAACGCGCGATCAGGAAAACGGCGTAATCGGAAACCTGAATTTTTTCACGCTTGCAGATTTCGCGCAACAAGCGGGCGATGACTTCAAAAGGGATGCGGCGAAACTCCAGATGCTGGCAGCGCGAAACAATGGTGGCGGGAATCTTGTGGAAATCGGTGGTCGCCATAATAAAGTAAGTATGCTCCGGTGGTTCTTCCACGGTTTTCAGCAACGCGTTCCAGGCCGAATTCGAAAGCATGTGCACTTCATCGATCACCACTACGCGATACCGGTTCTGCATCGGTTTGTATTTCACGGTTTCGCGCAAACGACGCACTTCTTCAACGCCGTTGTTGGACGCGCCATCGATTTCAATATAATCCGGCGACTGATCCGCCGTGATTTCCAGGCAGAAACGGCACTCGTTGCAGGGTTCACGGGAAGGCCCCTGCTCACAGTTCAACGCCTTGGCCAGAATACGTGCGGTGGACGTTTTTCCCACGCCTTTCATACCGGAAAATATCAGTGCCGGGTAGAGTTTGTCCATTTCCACCGCGTTTTGAAGTGTCTTGACCACGTGGGGTTGTCCGATCAGGTCGCTGAAGCGTTGGGGGCGATACTTTCGTGCCAGTGCCAGGTACATTTTCGTTTACGGTATCGTCATGATCACGTTGATGCCTTTGAAAAACGCTCTTCGCCCCAAACCGCGTCCGATAAGAAAAAGAGATCCAGGAGATCCCGGTCGCTTGCCGGATTCCCCTTAGTGCTGCTCCCTCTCGGGCCTGACACGGTTCAAGGCCCGGCACCGCCAGGCTCCTGGATCTCAAATATGACAAAGAACGCAACGGAGAGGGTGGGATTCGAACCCACGGTACCGTCTCCAGCACACACGCTTTCCAAGCGTGCTCCTTAAGCCACTCGGACACCTCTCCGTAAAGAGGCATTGTACCCGGAAAGACCGTCAATTGCAATAGTCGATAGATCCTTATCGGGGGGGGGGTTCCCGTCTCCATTTTTCTTTGTGGTTGCCTCTTTTCATGTGACTTTTGTTGCCTCCCGAGCCTTGAATGGGTATAATCATGACGAAAGAAACCATGCAAAACCCATTTCTTCATATGGATTCTTACACCAGCCCGGATGCCGCCGTACCCTTGTTTCCCAGTCTGTGTTTCTATCCCTGGTTCATGCGCTTGATCTTTCGCTACAGCCGTGATGTGAAACGTGGCACCGCCGGTCCGGACTACTTTCCCGCCCGTTCTCTGGATGTGATCCACCGGATTGAACACTGCGGCGGCCGTTTTGTTGTGACCGGGTTGAAACACCTGCGTGAATTAAACGGTCCTGCCGTGTTTGTTTCCAATCACATGAGCACCCTCGAAACCGTGGCCCTGCCCGGATTCATCCATTTGTTCCTGCCGGTCACTTTTGTGGTCAAGAGATCCCTGGTCAGAGGCTCCGTCTTTGGTCCCGTCATGCGCTCAAGAAATCCCGTGGTGGTGACGCGCCGCAATGCCCGCACCGACCTGATCGCGGTGTTGCGTGGTGGGAAACAACGATTGGACAGTGGCATTTCCATCATTCTTTTTCCACAGGGAACACGTTCACGATCCTTTGATTCCGGTCAATTCAATTCTTTGGGCGTCAAACTGGCGCGCAGCGCCGGGGTCCCCCTGATACCGCTTGCACTGAAAACCGATTTCTGGGAAAACGGATTCCTGATAAAACCGATGGGGAACCTGCATCCTCAGCGCACCATCTTCTTTGACTTCGCTTCTCCTCTGGACCCGACCCTGGACTCAACCGCAATGCATGAAAAGACCCTGGCCCATATCCGCAGCCGCCTTCTGGATTGGGGTTTGCCGCCTTCGCGGATTCACTGAAAAAGCCATTACCGCTCTTGTGATTGATTCAGGTCGTGCAACAAGGCCCGGAGGATCCCCCCTTTACCGGGGGAAACCGAGGGAAACTCCCTTCTGATCATTTCAGGGGCATCCACGGTCACCGCCGCGCGGCCAACGGTTCTCAGCATGTCCAGGTCATTGTAATCGTTGCCTAACCCGACCGTGGCTTCCAGTGGAATTTTTCCGCGCCGGCATAACTCTTCTATACCTGCCGCCTTGGATACACCCCGCGGCATGAGCTCAATCCACATGGATCGGTTATCCAACGGCGAGGTGGCACGGATGATGTGACAACTGGATCCCAGGACGCAACGCAACCGGTTCAGGTAGTTTTTTAAGGGCGGCACGATTACGATGAATTGAGACACACCCAATCCCATCCGGTTGGGGCTTTCAGGTCGAACCCGGGCGAATGCTCGATAACGGCGCAGGCGATGGGAAAAATCCGAACTTTCGTTGGTGAACCGGCTGTACCAGAACCAATGGTTGTGGGGCACGCGGCGATGGATCATGTGGTTCAAGCGTCTTTGATCCAATACCTTGATGATTTCTTTCGCCCGTCCCAACGCCATGCCGGCCTGGTAAACCAGCTGTTGCCCCGGCCAGTCCATGATCCCCGCTCCGGAAGAAAACACAACGTGATCCACGGGGAAATCATTCGGAATTGCGTTGCGTAATGAGTGCAGACTTCGACCGGTGGCAATGACCCGCGTGATTCCCATGCACCCGATTTCTTTCAAAATCCGGATATCCTGCTGATGAAATGTGCGGTCGCGATGCAAAAGGGTACCGTCCAGGTCGCAAACCAGCATGCGCATGCCGTTTGGAATGGGAAAAAAACGGGTACTTGTCAAGGTCAAACGATCATTGCTCCCGGAGCAATCTGAGTATCGGATTCATTGATTGTACCCCTTCTCCATCATCAACTTCAATGAATGGAATGGTTCAGTCCCGGCGGTCCCGTTCTTTTTTTTCTTCCAGAACCTTTTCCTCCAGGGCTCGGGGCAAGGGATTGTAGTTCAAGAACTCCATGGAATAGTTGGCCCGCCCACTAGACAGCGTGCGCAACACTGAGGCATAACCGAACATCTCCATCAGGGGGACCTTGCCTGATAATTTCTGTGAACCTTTGCGGTAACGTCTCATGTTATCGATGCGGCCGCGGCGTCGGTTGATATCACCAATGATATCGCCCATGAAGTCGTCCGGGGTGTTGATTTCTATTTTCATGACCGGTTCCAACAGCTGAGCCCCGGCTTTTTTTACCACCTCTTTCAACGCCTGCTGGGTGCATGCACGGAACGCCATCTCACTGGAGTCCACCGCGTGGTACGATCCGTCGGTGAGCACAAAGCGCACGTTCACCATTGGATAACCGGCGAGAAGCCCTTTGGCCATAGTATCCACAAAAGCGCGTTCCACAGCCGGGATAAACTCCCTGGGAATATTGCCGCCCTTGACATGGTCCACAAATTCGAGCCCGCCCTTGTCATTGGGCTCAAGACGGAATTCCACGTGGGCATATTGACCGTGCCCCCCGGTCTGCTTTTTGAACTTGTGTACGTGGCTGACTTCACGGGTAATGGTTTCCCGGAAAGCCACCGCGGGTTCTCCCACTTCCACCTCGACCTTGTGTTCCGTGCGCAGGCGATCCACAACCACTTCCAGGTGCAACTCCCCCATGCCCGAGACCACGGTTTCGCCGGTTTCATCATCAAAACGCACGCGGAACGAAGGATCTTCCATCGACATCTTGTTCAGGGCCACGGCCATGCGGTCACGGTCTTTCTGGGTAACCGGCTCGATCTTCATATCCAGCACGGTGTCAGGCGTATGAATGGTCTCCAACAGAATGGGCTGGTCTTCGCTGCACAGAGTATTGCCCGTCATGGTGGATTTCATGCCGATGAGGGCGCCGATCGATCCGGCGCCCAGGACCTCCACCTCTTCACGCTTGCTGGCGTGAATGCGCATGATGCGCCCCACTCTTTCCCGCTTGGCCGTGGTTGAGTTGTACACGTAGGATCCCGCTTTCAACTCACCGGAATAGACACGGATAAAAGTCTGCTGGCCCACGAAGTTGTCGTTGATGATTTTAAACGCCAGGGCCGAGAAAGGCCGGTTGGATGAGGGCTTACGGCTTAACGTCTTCACCGGGTCCACCGGATCATGACCCAGGATGATGCCTCTGTCAATGGGAGACGGCAGGTAGTCCACCAAGGCGTCAAGCAACAACTGAATTCCCTTGTTCTTAAATGCGGAACCGCAGAAAACCGGTGTGATCAACAGGTTCAGCACGGCGTGCCGGGCGGCGTCACGGATATCCTCCGCACGGATCTCTTCCTCGTTGAGAAATTTTTCCATCAAAGGGTCACTGAAATCGGCAAGTGTTTCCACCAGCCGCTCCCGCATCTTCAAAGCGGTTTCGCGGTATTCTTCGGGGATCGCCACTTCGTGGCGTTCAATGCCGGAATATTCGTGTGCCGTGAGGCTGACCAGATCGATAATTCCGTAAAAATCAGCCTCACTTCCCATGGGCAGCTGGAAGGGAATGGCGTTGGCGCCGAGCATTTCGTTCATCATGTCTACAGTTTGCGGCAGGTCGGCACCCTGCCGGTCCATCTTGTTGACAAAGGCAATGCGAGGCACTTTGTAGCGATCCGCCTGGTGCCATACGGTTTCACTCTGGGGTTCCACCCCCCCGACTCCACAGAACACCATGACAATTCCATCCAGCACACGCAGGGATCGCTCAACTTCCAGGGTGAAATCGATGTGTCCCGGAGTATCGATGATGTTGATGGTATGGTCGTTCCAGAAAGTGGTGATGGCGGCGGATGAAATGGTGATTCCGCGTTCCTGTTCCTGTTTCATGAAATCCATCACCGCCTGCCCGTCATGGACCTCCCCCATTTTGCGCGTTCGCCCCGTAAAAAACAGAATGCGTTCCGTGGTGGTGGTCTTACCGGCGTCGATATGGGCGACAATACCGATATTGCGGATCTTCTGTATCCTGGGTGTGTCCATTTCTTTTCTTCTCCTGGTTCAGCCTGTTGATTGATACTCTATTCAGCCGCCACGGAAAATAGACTCAAAAGATCAATTCTCCGAATGGGGGTGTGAGGAGGGAATCCGTATATCAACCTCTCTATTATACCAGATTCATTCGCAGGAGTAAACCGGAACAGACGCCTATCCGCTGCGTTGCCGAAAACGTACTAACCCTTGCCGAATAATCAGAATCGCGGGAATCAAGAAAAGCAAATCGCGAATGATCAGTTCAAGCATTGCCCCCCTGTGCGATCCGGTCGTGGTGGTGAAACAACCGCAGTCAATACTCAGCCCACGAAACAGGTTGATTCCCAGAGCAGCGATAAAAACCAGCAAAAGGCCGCCCAATACCAGCGCGGCGCCATGAACAAACACGCCGGTTACCAGGAAAACCCCGGCCAGAAGTTCCAGCCAGGGCAGCCATACAGCCAGGGGGTGAATCATCCAGGCGGGGAGTAATTGATAATTGTAAAGAATATCGGCGAATGCGGCGGGGTGTGCGATCTTGTCCAGGCTGGCGTAAATAAAAACCCCGCCCAATACCAGGCGACAAGCCAACAGCATCCACTTCCAGGTCCGGCTGGTCACTTCACGTCTCCTGCCGTAGTTTCAACCCCATTTCCCGCGGAACGCCAGCCTGTAATCCCTCCATCATAGACCATTACATCGTGAACACCTCTGTCTTGCAGCCATGAAGCCAGGTAAGCCGAATCCAGGCACTCCGGGTCAATGCAATAGGTGACCACGGTGAGACCGGCATGCAACTCATCCTGGAGCTCATCGTAAGCGGACTCCTTGCGGCTGAGCGGCAGGTTGCGGGATCCGGGAATGTGGCCTTGCCGGTAAGCCGACTCTTCCCTGGCATCCACCAACACCACCATGCCCGCTTCCAGCAAGGCTTTCAGGGTATCCAGATCGATCCTTGAGACATCGCGCAAAGGTGTTTGTTCAATCTCGGGCTGCGGTTGATAGGCGGAAGTCAGGGGCAAGCCATGGTTGCGCAGAACGTTGAACCCCAAGGCAACCACCAGGCTGGCTGCCATGATCAGAACGATTTCGACAAGGGTGTGCCTGAGAAAACGTTTCATATTAGACGATATTTTACGGTACTGCCCCACCCTTGTCAACCGGCACTTTCCAACAGTCCGCTCGAGTTTGGGGGCGATCAGTCCCCCAAACCCGAGCGGTATTTGTTTGCTCAGTTTCTCAGGGTGTTGATTTCGGCCTTGGGCACGCGCGAGAAGTAGGTATAAAGGATGGGAACCAAGAAAAGGGTGAGCAGCGTGGATGCCAGCAGACCGCCGATCAGGGCGATGGCCATGGGCGAACGCATCTCTGCTCCCTCGGTAGTTGCCAATGCCATTGGCAACATGCCCAGCATGGTGGACAAAGCCGTAATCAGGATGGGACGCAGACGAACCACGGCGCCTTCGATAATGGAACCCAGAGCGCTTCCGCCTGCGCGGATCAACTGGTTGATGTAATCCACCATGACGATGCCGTTGTTTACCACGATACCGGCCAGCATCACAAAACCCATGATGGCCGGAAGGCTGACATTTTTGCCGGTCAGGGCCAGAAATACAACCACACCGATAAAGGCCGGTGGAATGGTAAACATGATAATGAACGGATATTTCAGGCTTTCGAACTGAGAAGCCATGACGGCATACACCAGCACCACGGCCAGCAACAATGCCAGGAGCATGGTCGCGAATGATTCCATCATCTCTTTGTATTGACCGCCCATTTCGTAGAAATAGCCTTCCGGCATGCTTTCCGTGACAGGGCTCGCTGCAGCCATGATATCGTCAACCACACTGGTGAGATCACGATCCACATAGCCGGCAGTGACGCTGACTTTGCGAACCTGGTTTTCGCGGTCGATGCGCACGGCTCCGGTGGTGCGCACGAAATCCGCCACCTGGCCCAGATAAACCTTGTGTCCTGTCGGGGTCATAATGGGCAGCCGGCGCAATTGTTCCACTGTCGCCCGGTCTTCTTCGCGGATTCGCACGCGGATGTCGCGCTCTTCACCTTTCAAGTGCATGCGGCTTACCACTGTGCCGATGGTCATAGTTCGCACCTGGCTGGAGATGTCGTAGGGTGTCAGGCCCAGGCGGGACAGTTCCTCTTTTCGTAATACCAGGCGGATTTCGGGCTTGCGTTCATCCAGGCTGGTTTCCACGTCTCGGATTCCCTTTACTTTCTTGATGGAGTCCGCGACCCGGTCTGCGATGGATTCGAGGGTTTCCAAATCACGTCCGAAAAAGGCGAATTCAATGGGGCTAGCTGATGACTGGCCCATGCTGGCCGAAGCGATGTCCACGGCCTGGATGCGCCCCTTTTCCATCTCGGGGAAATGACGTCGCCATTCCTCCAGAATCTGTTGATCCGTAATGTCTCGTTGGCTGCTGGTTTTGAGATAGGCCCACAGGGTGGCTTCATAAGAACCGGCGGGATTGAATCCCGATGCGGAATCCTGGGCATTCTCCGCGCTCATGCCCACTGATATCATGGTGGAAAGAACGTTGGGGTCCTTGAGGGACTGCTTTTCCAAATAGCGGATCACCCGGTCGGTCTCCGCCAGGTTGGTGCCCACGGGCATGCGCAGTTTCAGGAAAATCATGGCCCGATCACTCTGGGGCATGAACTCACCCCCCAGATTGGCGGCCAGCACCAAAGACAACACAAATATCGCCAGGACGGAAATCATTACAGTACGACGATGGCCCAGAGCCCATTCCAGGCGGGCACGATACCACTTTCTAGCGCCGGCGAAACGTTTACGGCCCAGATCTGTAACCTTTTTCCCGTCTCCTTTTTTGGTTTTAAACAGCCACGAGGCCAGCATGGGGATGATGGTCAGGGCGACAAAAAGGGAAGACAGCAGTGAAAATGCCACGGCCACGGCCAATTCTCTTGACATGTCGCCGGACATGCCTTTGGCCAGGGCCATGGGGAAAAACACGGCAATGGTGGTCAAGGTGGAAGCGATGATGGCCGTACCCACTTCGGAAGTGCCGATGCGGGCCGACTCAAAGGGGGTTTTACCCATTTCCAGATGACGGAAAATATTCTCGATTACCACTACGGCGTTGTCCACCAGCATGCCCACCCCCAGGGCCAGGCCGCCCAGGGTGATCAGGTTCAGGGTGAAACCGGACAGGTAAAGGGCGATAAACGTGGAAACCACGGACAGGGGAATGGCAATGCCGATGGCGATGGTGGGCCGCAGATTGCGCAGGAATAAAAAGATCAACAGCATGGCCAGAACGCCACCCACCAGGATGTTGTTTGCGCTTTTCTCGGTCATGATCTCGATAATACGCGAGAAATCCATACCCACGGAAAACTCCAGGTCCGGATCCAGGGTGGGTCGGATCTTTTCAAGGGCGTCTTTTACCCGCCGTGCCACCAATACCGTGTTGCCCCCGGAACTCTTGGTAATGATGAGATGTACGCCTTTGGTACCCTGCACGCGTACCAGGTTGCGGATTTCCTTGTTGGTTTCAGCCACTGTGGCGATGTCGTGCAGAAAGATGGGTTCACCGCGGCGACCGGCTCCCACCACAATGTTTCCGATCTCACTGGTTTTTTCGAATTCACCGATGGTGCGGATAAGGAATTCACCATGCCGCTCGTCGATATAACCGGACGGCAGGTTGATATTGGAAGCCTGGACGGCCCGCTCCACCTGGGTGATGGACAACCCGCGGGATTCGAGCTTGCCCTTATCCACGTTGACCCGGACTTCGAGCTCTTCCGATGAAAACACAATGGCGGAGGCTACGCCTTCCAGTCGTTCCAGGCGAGTGGCGACTTCGTCGTCAATGTAATCCTTCAGATCGCGTAAGTCCCGCTTTCCCCCGGTAATGCCGTACATCATGATGGGCATGTCAGCGAAATTGAATTTAACCACCATGGGCTGGTCAGCCCCATCGGGCAGGTAGTTCTCAAACAGGCCGATTTTGTCGCGTACGTCCTGGGCGGCGAAATCCAGATTGGTACCGGATTCGAACTCCACCATGATCATGGAAACCCCTTCCTGGGAAATGGAATCCAATTCCTTGACATTGCTGACTGTGGACACCCACTGCTCAAGGGGTCGGGTGATGCTTTCCTCGATATCTTCGGAAGAAACTCCGGTGTATGTGGTGATCACGGATACATATGGAGTTTCCATGTCGGGCAGCATATCCAGCCCCAGATTGTTGAATGCGATGAAACCGAATATCACGATCACCGCCACCACCATGGAAACGGTGACACGCCGTCTGAGAGAAAACTCGACAATTTTCATGGTTAATTTCCCTTGGAGCGGATCGAGGCGCCGTCCTTCAGATCGTAGTTGCCCTCCACCACCACCTGGACCCCCTCTTCGATGCCGCTGAGTACCTCGAACAGGGTATCATTGCTCTGTCCCACTTCCACCCGCGTAACCCGGGCGCGGCCATTGTCGTAAACAACCACCCGGTCTTCGCCGATCAACGCGGAAATGGGTAGTACGAGAACACCTTCGTCCCTGGCTATCTCAACGGCAACGTCCGCGTACACGCCGGCCTTGATTTTAAATTCCGGGTTGTCCACCCGCACTTCTACCTGGAAGGTCTTGGAGGCCGTATCCGCGGCCAGGGTCTTGCTGTATACCGCGCCGGGAAACGTCCGGCCGGCAAGTGTGCTGACTTTCACCGAGCAAGGCATACCAACGGAAATTTTTTCGATATCCTCGGCCGCAACGTCGATTCTCACTTTGACACGGCCCAGGTCCATGAGGGTCAGGACACCGGGTCCCGCCCCCATCGCGGGATTGATCATGTCGCCTTCATCCAGGTGGCGGGCGGTGATGATGCCGTCAAATGGAGCACTCATGCGGGCTGATTTCAGATGGTGACGGATAATGTTTAAATTGGCGTCGGCACTCTGTTTCTGGGTCAACGCGGATTCCAGCGCAAGTTCGGCTTTTTCCAGCTGCATGCTGGAAACGGCGTTGCGTTCATGCAGGTTGCGCATGCGCCCGGCATTGACGCGGGCATCTTTCAATGCCGCATCAGCCACGGCCGCGGCGGCGACAGCCTGCTTCTGCTGGAGCTCCAGGCTGGTTGTATCCAATTCCGCCAGGAGTTGGCCGCGCTGAACCATATCGCCCTGTTTGACCAGGATGCGTTGCACCCGTCCGGAGACATCGGGAATAATGCCGGCCTGCTTCCAGGGCAAGACTGTTCCGGTATAGTTCAGCACCCGGGTGAACACGCCTTTCTTTACCGGGGCTACCGCCACGTTGATGGCCAGTTTCTCCGGTCCCGATTGATCCTGCTTATCAGGACCGCAGGCTGCGGCCAAAAGCGCCGCGGCCACAACCATTATCATGAGTTTTTTCATTGATCTCCTCCGTTGAGACGAACTCCCGTCAGTTTTTCCAGTTCAGCCGCCGCAACCGTGTAGTTGTATATCGCCTGCAAGCGGGCGACTTTCGTCTGGGTCAGGCTGTTGTAGGATGCATTCAGTTCCAGGATCGTAATCATCCCCTCTTCGTAATTCAACTCGGCGATACGCACACCCTCCTGTGCGGTTTCGACGCTTTGTTCCGCGCTGAGAATATTCTGGTATTCCTGCTCCAGGGTTAAGCACAGGTTCTGGATCTGAATCCGGGTGGCTTCATCCAGTTCCTCCGCCTGCATGCGCAGGGTCTTGTTCAGCACCCGCAATTCCCCAACCTGGCCACTGCGCTTCAATCCCGTGAAAATCGGCAGGCTGATTGAAAGGTTGATGGTGTAATAATCATTCCAGTTTCCCTCGACAAAGCGGAACGCATTGGAACGGTAGTTATACTGGGCCACAATGGATAAGTCAGGCAGATAAGCCGCATAGGCCATTTTCAGCAGATTGGCCGCCTTGCGGCGCTCCAGCTCCATTTGGCGGATTTCGGAACGGTTTTCCAAAGCCGCCTGGACCAACTGCGACATATCCAAACTGATTCTTTGATAGTCCAATTCTCCCACGGTCCGCACTTCTGTTCCCGGCGCGAGGCCCACCGCGTGCCGCAGATTCTCACGGGTAAGCCGGATCAACTTACGCACATTGAGCAGGTCCGGCTCCGTAGAGCGGAGATTGAGTTGCGCGCGCAACAGGTCATACCGTGAAACCATTCCCAATTCGTTTCTGGCGGTCACGTTTTTCAGGTTTCTTTGGGCCAATTCACGCGCTTCCCTGTGGGCTTTTTCCAACTCCTTCAGCACCAGCAGGTTGTGAAACGTCTTGGTGACATTCACCACCAGTTCATCCCGCCCGGCCTTTACTTTCTCTTTGGACATTTCGACATCCAGGCGGGCGTTCCGAAACGCATGCCAGATCTTGCCCCCGGTAAATACGGGTTGCACGATCTGAAACGTAAACTCGTAATCCATGGTAAAGTCCAGAGTGACCTCAGTGGGATCTCCGCCGGGAACCATGGATGGCATCTCCAGCACCATCAGTTTTTCGTCCAGGTTCTTTGAACCGGACAAATTCACTTTCGGCAAAAAACCCAGGTTCTGACGCAGGCGGAACTTGGCCATGCGCACTTCCTGGCGTTGAATCTCAAACCCGGTATTGCTTTCGAGGGCCATGCTCAAGGCCTGGTCCAATGTCAACTCCACGGGAACATCGTCGGCCCTGACCGGCCCGGTAAATACGGCAACTATCATCAACAGCCATAGCCATCGTTTCATGTCCACCTCCTCAATTGCCTTTATTCTGAATCTGTTTCGCGATTTCCGGATTCACGCAACTGCCGGCCGATCAAGCCGAAGCAAAAGATGTCGACAACGGTAGCGACCGCTTTCCGGTGCTTATCCTCATGCCAATCGCCCATTACCTGGCTCAGGTTGACCTGGCTGAGCATGCCGATATAGATATCCGCAATCAATTCCGGATTGAAATGACGAGGAAACTCCCCCGCCTGCCGGGCGCTGCGGAAAAAATTCAGAATCGCCTGGTGGGCTTCCCCCTGCCAGAAAGGCAATTTGCGTTCACTTCCGTCTTTCTGGCATTGGTCAAGCAACTCAACGATCAGGCGACGTTCTGACATCATGATGCGGACCAGGCCTTGCTGTCGGAAAAAGACCTGAGCCATATCCTGTGACATCTTGTTCAGTCGCAACCGGAAATCATCACTGAAATTCCCGATATAAGGGCGAATCAGTTCCGCTACCCCGGCATGCAGGTCTTCCAGCACGGCTATGAATATTTCCTGTTTGCCGGAAAAGTAGTTGTACAACGTGGGTTTGGACACCTCTGCCGCGGCCGCGATATCATCGACTGTGGCATTGGCAAACCCCTTTTCCTGAAACACATCCCGTGCCCGGGATAATATAAACGCGCGCACTGCTTGCTTCATTGATTTTTACCTACGGTAAACAATTTGAACTGCCAGTAAATATTACGCCGTTTTTCTACCACCGTCAATAGCCCGATTCATTTTTACGCAGATTTCGCATTGGTGGTTCCGCAGGAATGGCGAATTTAAAAAAAAGCAAAAAAACTTTTTGCCGGGATTTTGAGTATAACCCGTAGTTGAAAGGGATTCGAAAACCAGTCCCGGTGCATCGGTTGCAGATTTGTCCATATCCGTAACGGCCGGGATGGTTTCCCGATTTAAAAGGAGATTACATGAAACGAGGCGTTTTAATCCTGATACTGGTGCTGGTCCTGATATTCGCCGCGATCGCCCTGATTGGTGGTTATATCTATATGCAGTTCACCCGTGAACCGGATATCCCTGAAAATGCCCTGCTTGTTCTGCCCGTTTCAGGTCCAGTCTCCGACCTGGAAACCTCTCCTGTTACAAACAAAACCACCATCAAGGACATCTTTTTTCACCTGCAACGTGCCAAAACAGACAAGCGCGTTCAGGGTCTACTGCTGAAAATTTCTTGGATTCAGGCCGGGCCGGCCGTCATCGAAGAATTGGGACTGCTGATCCGTGATTTTCGTGAGTCGGGCAAACCCGTGCACGCATTTATTGAAGACGGGGGGTTAAACGAATACCTGTTGGCGACTTACGCCCAATCCATCACAGCCATGCCCGGATCCGACCTGTTCCTCAAACACTACGCTTCCGAAGCCCTTTTTCTGCGGGGAACCCTGGATAAGTTGGGTATCGAAGCGGAATTCTATCACATCGGCGAATACAAGACCGGCGCCAGCATCTACACGCGCGACGACATGAGCCCTGAACACAAGGAATCGCTCTCCACTCTGCTCCGGGATATCACGGATCACGCCATCCGGACCATTGCGCACAACCGCAAAATGGACGCGAACAAGGTCAGGTTCTTGATCGATAATTTTTTCATGTCAAACGAAACCTATCAGAAAGAAGGGTTACTCGATTCCATCGGCTACGCGGATGAAATTTTTCCCCACACCGATTCTTCCCTGAAGCCATTGCCGTTTTTACGGTATGCGCAAACCTCACGGCCGGATCCTTTCCCCGGGCCTGCCCGTATCGCCCTGCTTTTTGCAAGCGGTGAGATCCATGCGGGCGGCAGCGGCGGCCCTTCCATGTTTGGAAACCCGGTCCTGGGATCGGATGATTTGACCGCGCAGATCCGTTCCATTCGGCGCCGGAATGATATCAAAGCGGTTGTGCTGCGCATCGACAGCCCGGGGGGATCGGCCACGGCTTCCGAAGCCATACGCCATGAATTGGAATTGTTGGAAAAGCAAAAGCCCCTTGTGGTCAGCATGGGCTCTCTGGCCGCATCCGGGGGATACTGGATTTCCACCTCCGCAAGGCACATTGTCAGCTTGAACACGACATTAACCGGATCCATCGGGGTGTTGGGAGGCAAATTCGTAAACCGTGGTTTTTACGACAAAATCGGCTTGAGAAAAGAACTGGTGGAAAGCGGTGATTTTGCCGGCATGTTTTCAGATATCCGCCCCTTTACCTCCGAGGAGCGTCAACGCTTCCAATCCCTGCTGCAACGTACATACGCCCGTTTTGTGGGCCTGGTATCCAGAAGCCGGGAGTTGACCCGGGACCAGACCGAAGCGGCTGCCCGCGGCCGGGTATGGTCCGGTTTCCGGGCCGTTCAACTGGGTCTGGTGGATCAACACGGCGGCCTGTTGGATGCCCTGGCCGCCGCCCGCCGTCTGGCCGGTTTTGCCGATAAAGAACCCGCCGGATTGGTGATTCTCCCAAAGCGCAAGTCCATTCTGGACGTCCTGATCGGCATGACCTCCGGGGTGGATATGATGGAAAATCCCAAACTGGAAACCCTGCTCCAGAAATTCAACCGCGTTTTTCCCGCTGCCATCATGCCCTTTCGTGTCCGTTTTCAATGAACTTTTCATGATGGAGACTTCTCCTTTACGCCAAACCAGGGTATGGCCGCTTTCGCGGCTGAGCTCTTTCAGCTGGCGCCGCCGCCTGCGGCGATTGCTGGCTGAGGGCGGTCTGGTGGTCTATCCAACCGACACCCTGTACGGCATGGGCGGAGATTTCAACAATCCCGGCCTGCATCGCCGCATCGACAACATCAAGGGTCGCAGCCATAAACCCTACTCCGTGGCGGTATGGGACATAGATGCTGTCAGGGAGTTCACCTCTTTCCTGCCCGCGTGGCTGAACCACAATGCCGGGCGTATTTTTCCCGGACCCTTTACCGTGATCCTGCCCGCCAATCCCAGCCTCAATCGGGACCTGCTTCACGGTGCCGATACCATCGGCCTGCGCATCCCTTCCCACCCGTTCTTCCAGAAAACACTGACGGAAATCCGGATTCCCCTGATCACCACTTCCATCAATCGATCCGGGTCTGCGCCGCTTTCAGACCCAGAAGAGATCCTGGAACAATTTCCGCAAACCGATCTGCTGATCGATGCCGGACGCCTGCCCCCATCCCGGGGATCGACCATTCTGGATCTGTCGGTATCCCCCATACGGATTCTGCGCCGGGGAGATGGCGCGGAACTGTTGCGGGATCTTGGAATCGATTAAACGCGTTTCATGGCTTGGGGTTCTTCTTCCGCCGCCACGGCATCAGCATCAGGATAATCCCGATGGCTCCCATTATCAGGCAAAGCGCCTGCCCCATGGTAAGGGATCCCAGCACAAACCCGAGGTGGGCGTCTGGTTCGCGCACGTACTCAATCAGGAAACGGAAAACGGCGTAACCGACCAGATAGACTCCCAATAAGCGTCCGGGACGGCTTGCACGCCGGCGCAACCACCAGATCAGGAAAAACAATACAATGCCTTCGAACAGGGCTTCGTACAATTGTGAAGGATGGCGCAGCGCCGAGCCCGGGGCTTCGGGAAAAGACATGCCCCAGGGCATTCGGGTCACTCGACCGTAAAGTTCTCCATTCAGAAAATTGCCCAGGCGCCCGAAAGTGTAACCCAAGGGAACGCTGCTGGCCAGCAGATCGCCAAAGGAAAGGATTTCGATTCCCCGCTTGTGGCAGAACCACAATGTAACCAGTGCAACGGCCAGGGCTCCGCCATGAAAAGACATGCCCCGGAAACCGGTGAAATGGATTCCCTGTTCAGTTGAAAACGGCAGAATAATGGCCAGGGGATGGTTCAGAAAGTAACCCAGATCATAAAACAGCACATACCCCAGGCGGCCGCCGATCAGTACGGCCAGAATCGCCCAGAACATGTAATCGTTTACCTGGGGCATCGTGACATCCACTTCACCCCGCTTTACCCTGAAACGGATCACAAGCCAGGTAACGGCGAAGGCCACCAGATACATCAAACCGTAGTAACGGATCTCGAAACCTCCGATGCTCATCAGCACTGGATCGATCTGATGTGGAATCTGCTGCCACCATTGCCAGAAAGTCGTCATTTTTCCACCTCTGTGCGCGGGACTCTGTTTCCCCTGTCTTTTTGTTTTTCTTCCGGCACAACCACGATTACTTTTTCATCTTTTTTCATCAGCCAGAGTTTTTCGCGTGCGACGGCTTCGAGAGAACGTGGATCCCGACTCAGTTGCTCGATTTCTCTTTCCAATTCGTTTTTTCGCTGCTCCAGGGCAACGATGCGCTTTTCCAATTCTTCGATGCGTTTCTGTGCCTGGACAATTTCGATAATGCCGCTGTCTCCAAAAAAGAAAGTCAGTATCAAAATAAACAACAGCAGGATCAAGAGCAGCAGAAAGGCCTTGGAACGAACAAAAACGCCTTTGTCAGCCAAGAATCCTCCTGCCCTGCCGAATCAGTTCCCGGGTCTTGCGGCGACTGGTTGATTCCGCATAAATTCGCATCACTTTCCGGGTTCCAGAGGGGCGGATCAGCAACCACTCATCCGGGCCGATCCACTTCACACCATCGTCCAATTGCAACTTACCGGGGCTGAATCCCGGATCAACCCCATCGGGATTTTCCTCCAGTTCAAGCAGGCGTTCTTTGCGGGCCGCAGTGGCACCCAGAGAGATTTCATGCGCGAACAAAACCGGGAAACGCCTGTTAAAATCACCGGCCAACTGCCCCAGGTCTTTGCCCTCACGCGCCATCATCTCCACTATCAGCAAGTTAAAGAGGATGCCGTCCTTGATGATGGCTCTGCCCCTGAGGGCGGCGCCGTTGGTACTCTCAACGCCGATAAACGCATCTCTTTTGCCCATCATATCCGAGATGTATTTAAAACCGACCGGGGTATGGTACACCTTGCACCCGTGATACTGGGCCACATGGGCGATGTTGCGGGTACTCGAAATCGATTTAACCACGCCGCCCCGCATTCCCCGCACCTTCACCAGGTAATCGATCAGCAGGGGGATTACGTGGTTGGCGTCCACAAAACGTCCACGACTGTCAATGATGCCAAACCGGTCACCGTCGATATCCGTGGCCAATCCCACCTGCGCCCGTGTTTCCTGAACCATGCGGGACAGGTCTTTCAGTGTTTTTCCCGAACAATAAGGAATCACCTGGCCGTGAGCTGCGTACGGATAACTGTGAATGCAATCAACGGCAACGCCGTTGGACAGGAACAGTTCGTCCAGAAACTCCCTTGATGCGCCAAAGAGGTTGTCAACAACAATCTTGAATCTCGCTTTGCGGATCACATCGAAATCAATCTGCGCGGCAACCATTTTTAAATAAGACTCTTTGGGTTGAATTTCCCGGATGCGCGAGTTGTCCGCATACTGGCGGGGAGGATCCCAGTCCTCAGGAAGACAATTGATTTCCTGTTCGATCAGTGCGGTGGTGGACGGCAGGGCCGGCCCCCCCCTGGCGTTGAACACCTTGATACCGTTGAACACCGGTGGGTTAAAGCTGGCGGTAAACGCCACGCCTCCATCCATTTCTTTATCCACAATCGCCAGGGAAGCCGCCGCCAGTGGTACATCTCGCGGAGGAACCATACTGACTACACCCAGAAGGGAAAAAATGCGTGCGGTTTCCATGGCGAAACGGCGCGACAGGATGCGGGTGTCGTGGTTGATGAAAACCCGGGGTTCCCGGATCCGCAAGCGTCGGGTGAGGAAACGGGCATAGGCGGTTGCAAAGCGCCGCACGTTACGGAACGAGAATTCCCGGCCCATCCGTCCCCGCCATCCATCAGTGCCGAAACGGATCTCGGACATAGACCCAATGTACCACATGCCATGCGGGCTTACAAATGCTGCACGTTTAAAACGGCAACAAAGAATCCCACCCGTTGGGCAAAGCTTTGGCCACATCGTTTAGAATCACAAACACCATCAATGCAATCAAAAGGATGAACCCTCCAGTGATCAACCCTTCTTTCAGGCGTACACTGAAATCGCGGCGCAAAATCGCTTCCAGGGTAAAAATCATCAGATGACCTCCATCCAGGGCGGGAATGGGAAAAAGGTTGACGATACCCAGTTGCAAAGAAATAAAGGCCACCAGCATGAAAAAACTGGATAACCCCGATGACAGCGCGCGACTGGAAAAACGGGCGATCTCAATCGGGCCTGACAGGTTTTTGGGAGAGAGACGGCCAACAACCATTTTCCGAAAGGCATCAAATGTCAGGGTGGTGAGCCGTACCAGTTCCCTGGCTGAACGGGACATGGCCGCCAGGGGGCCGAAGTAGCGCTTAACCGACAACGAATACGGTTTCATGGCGATACCGATGCGATACCGTTCCTCCTTCTCAACTTTCTCAGGGATCACCACTGCTTTCAAATGTTCCTGATCCCGCTGGATAGTCAAATGCATGGGTGTTTTTCCGGCTCGCTGAATGCGTTCCGGCAGTTCAAAGTAGTTGACGGCCTGGTCATCCACGGCCAGAATGAGGTCTCCGGCACGAATTCCGGCTTGTTCCGCCGGGCTTCCGGGCTCCACGCTTTCAATCATGGTACGGAACTCAGGGTGAAGGCCCGCGTATCCCAGGGAATACTCCGTAATCGATGAAATCCGCATGCGGGTTTCCATCACTTGCCGACCGCGCCTGAATTTTACCGCGACAGACTGATCCGGGTTGGCGCCGATGGCGTATTCCAGTTGCTGCCAATTGTTGATTTCGCGCCCGTCCACCGCCAGGATGAGATCACCGGGTTTCAGTCCGGCATCAGCAGCCGGAGATGATTTCTGGACGTAGTCGATAACCGGGGGCTGCTGATGATATCGCTCCACGTTGACTCCTGTCATGAAAATCAGCGCCAGGATCACAAACGCAAGCAGGATGTTCATGCCCGGTCCCATGAGCAGGATGAAAATCCGCTGTGCCCGGTTTTTGGCATAGAATTCATCCGGCTTTAAATCCGCGGGATCGTAACTCTCTTCACCCGCCATTTTTACGTACCCGCCCAAGGGAATGGCGCTGAGCCGGAATTCCGTGCCCCCCTTGCCCATCCTGCGCCCAAACAGGCGCTTGCCGAATCCGAATGAAAAGGTTTCCACGCGCACACCCATCAGGCGGGCGGCCGCAAAATGACCGAACTCGTGAACCAGCACGATAATGCCAAACATCAACAGAAACGCAAATACCTGGTACACTATACTCATGAATCAGCTCCGAAATTTCCGCTTCAACCATTCCCGGCATTGAGCGCGCGTCGCTTCAATGGCTGAGGTCACGTCCTGTAATGAACGAACGGGATGGAAACATGACCGGGAAAGGATCTCTTCAACCATAATGAATATGTCCAAAAAAGAAATTCGCTGTTCGATAAATGCTTCCACGGCCGCTTCATTGGCCGCATTGAAAACCGCGCCCGCGCTTTTTCCCGTTTTCAACACGGAGCGAGCCAGAGACAGAGAAGGAAAATCCATGGAATCTTCGCCAAAGAACTCCAATGTGCCCAAGCGGTCCAGGCCCAGGGGTTCAACATCCAGTGGCATTCGTTCCGGATGATTCAGCGCGTAGTGGATGGGAATTCCCATATCGGCAATGCCCAGTTGGGCCAGAATCGAGCCGTCACAGAACTCCACCATCGAATGGATCACGCTTTGGGGATGAATGACCACTTCGATCCGCTCCGGCTCGATCTGAAACAGAAAAGCGGCCTCGATCAACTCCAGAGCCTTGTTCATTAATGTGGCTGAATCAATTGTGATCTTGCGTCCCATTTTCCAGGTGGGGTGGTTCAAGGCCATTTCCAGCGAGACGTTTTCCAATTCCACGCGGGAACGGCGAAAAAACGGCCCGCCTGAAGCCGTCAGCAGGATCCGGGACACGGATTCCCGCGGCTGCCCCTGAAGACATTGGAATATGGCGGAGTGTTCACTGTCAACAGGAATCAATTGCCCGTCGTGATGGTCCAGGGCCTCTTGAACCAGAGCCCCGGCAGCGACCAGGGTCTCTTTGTTGGCCAAGCAAAGGCGGGCCCCTTTTATTAAGGCCGCCAGGTTGGCCGCAATGGAGTCCGTGCCGCTGATCGCCGAGATGACTGTGTCTGGGTCGGTTACACCGATCATTCGCGTCAGACCCGAGGCGCCGGAGAAAAAGTCGATGCCGGGAAATTGTTTCTTCAGGCGATCCGCATCCACTTGGTTCGCCACACATATGCAGCGGGGTCGGAAGTTCCGTATCTGTTGTTCAAGAAGTTGGATGTTCTTTCCCGCGGCAAGCCCCGAAACCTTGAATCGAGA
Source organism: Candidatus Aminicenantota bacterium (assembly GCA_016926835.1). Taxonomy (GTDB): domain Bacteria; phylum Acidobacteriota; class Aminicenantia; order UBA2199; family UBA2199; genus UBA876. The sequence goes on from JAFGNX010000116.1 coordinate 46,345, forward strand.
GTTGCTGTCAGCTGACAGGATTTCAAGGGCCCTGCGACCGATCGATCCGGTTGACCCCAATAACACTACGTTTTTCACGGCCGGATCCTATACCCACACGAAACGCGCCAGTGCGTATAAAGCCGGAGCACAAAAGATATAGCTGTCCACGCGATCCAGTACGCCCCCATGGCCGGGAAGCACAGACCCGGAGTCTTTGCGTCCGGCCGCGCGTTTAAAGAGTGATTCAACGGGATCGGACAACTGGGAAAGCAATCCCAGAATCGCCGCGCTCCATACCGCTGTTGACCGTGCCACGGGCAAGGGGAAAATGGCCAGCACGGGGATTGCCGAGGCGGCGGCAAACAACACGGCCGCAATCAATCCCTGCAAAGACTTTTTCGGCGAAGCCACTGGATAGATGGGAATCCTCTTGCCGTATCGGGCCCAAAGGCTACCCACAAAATAGGCAAAAGAATCTCCAATGGCAATCACAGCCATAAGAAAGAAAAGGTAGTTGGGTCCAAGTTGTTTTAACCGCAACAGGTAATACAGGGGAATGAAAAGGTAGAAAACCAACCCCGTGTGGACCGCAAAGTCGCGGATGAAAGTGGCCAGCTGCTCCACCCGGCGGATGCGCAATAAGAAATACACGCCAAAAAGGAATACCAGCAGACTTATGGTATCTGCGAGTTCAGGTTTTCCGAAAGTAAAACTCGCAGCCACCAGCAGGGCGGCTGTTCCACTGACGGCGAAATGGTGCATCTCCGGCCGGCACAAGCGCACCCATTCGATTGCGGCCATACTGATGATAAAAAAAAGAACAATGGAAAAAACCAACTCGGAAGTAAAACGAATCCAGATATATGCCAGCAGGATCAAAATCACGGCGGTCAGGTTTCGTGTGGTGAATTCTTTCATATTCCTCCAAAACGGCGCTGCCGGGATTGAAATTCCGTTAATGACCGCAACAGCGGCCCCAGAAGAAAATCGGGCCATAACTCCGGGGCGAAAACCAATTCCGCATATGCCGACTGATAAATCAGAAAATTGGACAACCGTTGCTCACCCGATGTACGGATCAGCAGGTCCGGATCAGGATCATCTCCAGTATAAAGGTATTTTTTGAAAACCCCGTCGCTCACCTTGCCGGCATTCACCCCCTGCTCGATCATGGAACGCACCGCTTGAAGTATTTCCTGACGGCCTCCGTAATTAATGGCGAGGTTGACCGTCATGTCGGTGAAATCCCGCGACATTTCCTCTGTTTCTTTCAGTTTGCGGCTCAACCTGGCCGGCAGGCGCGTGGGCTCTCCGATCATGCGCAAGCGAATGCGATGGCGTTTCAACAGTTCAGACTTCTGTTCCAGATTGTCGTACAACATATTCATCAGGGCGTTGATCTCCCGTGGCGGCCGTTTCCAGTTTTCACTTGAGAAGGTGTACAATGTCAAAATGGGAATCGATAAGCGGGCACAAGCCTCGACAATCAGCCGAGCGGTTTCAGCGCCCTTGCGGTGGCCTTCCAGCCGGCTCATACCCCGTCGGCTGGCCCAGCGGCCGTTGCCGTCCATGATAATGGCAACGTGCCCGGGCAATCGCTTGGCATCCAGCCCTTGCAGTAAATCCGCTTCCAGTGACCCCTGTTGAACAAGGCCCTCCATATCAACCAGCATGGGCCTGATTATAGGGGCAACCCGGGGGGATGTCAATCTGCAGCGAGGTCCCCGTCCAATCGCCGGGGATGTTGACAATACAGCTCCCATTCAGATAGAATGTTCATTTCTGAGGCCGGGTTTGGCCGGGGTCAAAAATGGAAGGTTTCAAACAGTTTATCTACAATTACTCAAAAGGCGACATCATCTTTACCGAAGGGGATGAGCAGAACCACTTCTACATCATCAATTCGGGCCGGGTTCAATTGAAACTGAACCGCAACAACCTGATCCTCATTTCGCTGGCGAAAGGAGACTTTTTTGGTGAAGAAAGCCTTAACGACAGCCAGGACGCCATGTTTACCGTCGAGGTCATGGAAGACGCTTCGATTATCAAGATCCCTTATCCAGCCCTGGTTGAAATGATGAAGAAAAGCAGGGAAATCTCTCTAAAAATCCTGAAAAAGCTTTCTGAGAAACACTTAAAGATTCTGGAATACCTGTTTCAGATGAAAGGACAAGATATCACCAGTGACGAACAGCCTGCTGCCGAATCGATTGAAGAAGAGAATCATGACTTACTCGACCCCGCCATCCAAGCATACCTGGTGATTCAGCGTTCCAACCGGGTAGTGCAACTCACGCACAAAACCACTTTTCTCGGCCGCCGTGATTACACCAGCGGGTTTACACCCGATATCGACCTGACCAAGGAAGATGAAGAAAAATACATCTCGCGCAAGCATGCCAAGATCCAATTCTCCAACGACCGGTTCTACATCTCCGAGGAACCCGGTGCCATCAACGGCACGTTTATCAATGGAGAAAAAATGAAAACCGGTGTCAAATACGAACTCAACAACGAAGATGAACTCACTCTTTGCCACCTGAGTTGCGTATTTAAAGCCTGAGGATTCACCGCATTTTATTCTTTCCAACTCCGCAACTCTCTTGCGCTTTTGTCTCGGGCGGTTCACGAACCACCCCTACCCTTGGCCCTTCACAAATAGCCAATTGCCTCACGCCCCTTGCCGGTTTGTCACATTAGCGGCTTTTGCCATAAACTTCCAGATCTTCCGCGTTGGTGATCTTCACATTGTGAATATCTCCATTAACCAGGAAAACCCGGGCCAGATGGAAATGATGGACCAGGCCGGCATCATCTGTGGCCATTACGGTGGGATCTCTCATGGCCCGTTCATGCGCCTCACGGATAATTTCCAGGCGAAAACCCTGGGGTGTCTGGATCCTCCTGAACATGGAGCGATCCGGAAAACTCGCCACATTTCCTTTCTGTTCCATTCGCACCAAGGTATCCGTAACCGCGATGGCGGGAACAACCGCATCGTTCCGGCTCAAGGCATCCAGGATTCTGTCCAGCAGGGGGATATTAATCCTGGGCCTGGCGGCATCGTGGATCAACACGTGGGTGGTTCCTGTGGCAACAGCCGCCACTCCGGCCTGCGATGATCCTTGTCGCGTTTCTTTTCCAGCAACCATTCGAATGCGGGCGGAATCAGATCCATTCATCATGGCAAGCGCTCGCGGCAGCCATTCTGCTGGTACCACCAAGATCACATCGCGAATACGGGGATGGCGCAACAAGCACTCAACGCTGTGTCGAAACATCTCTTTTCCGTTGACTGCCCGAAACTGTTTTGGGTCGGCTCCCCCCATACGAACGCCTCTGCCGGCTGCCAGAACGATCCCGGTCGCATTCAAGTCCCTGGTTTCCCGCGGCATGTACCGCCTCCCGTTGCGATTATACGCCATCCGCAAAACGGCCTCAACTGCATCCGGATCCGTTGACACCATAGGGGCAATCATGCTAGAATCCACGTTTCGGAGGCATTCATGAAGAAAGGGATTCACCCCGAATATATGGAATGTACGGTCACCTGTGCCTGCGGCAATACGTTCAAGACCCGGGCCACGGTGAAAGAGATTGAAGTGGAAATCTGTTCCAACTGCCATCCTTTCTATACGGGCAAACAGAAATACGTGGATACAGAAGGCCGTATTGAAAAGTTTAAGAAGAAGTATGGCTACAAGGAGCAATGACACCCTTCTCTCCTGCCTGCACAATCTCTACAAGAAAGCGGAAGTCCTGACGCAGCACCTGGCGGAAATGGATGTAACCGCCCACCCCGAAAAATTCCGTGATCTCTCACGGGAATTGTCTCAGATCAAACCCGTAAGCGATCTGTACCTGGATCTGTGCCGCTATGAAAAAGAGCGTTCCGAAGCACTTGAAATCGCCAAAACTGAGAATGATCCGGAAATGACTCTGCTCGCACAGAATGAAGTGGCCAGGTTGGACAGACAAATCGCTGAACTCACGATCCGTGTCCGCCGTCTGCTGGTTCGGGATGCGGCCGCGGATCACCGCAACGTCTATCTGGAAATCCGCGCCGGCACCGGAGGCGATGAGGCCTCCCTTTTTGCCGCGGATCTGCTGCGCATGTACCACCGCGTCGCGGAACGCCTGCAATGGAAAGCCGATGTCATTTCCACCACATATTCCACAATCGGCGGCATCAAGGAAGTGATTCTCCACTTGCGTGGAAACGACGTATACGGTCAACTCAAGTTCGAAAGCGGGGTACATCGCGTTCAGCGGGTGCCGGCAACCGAATCCAGCGGCCGCATCCACACATCTACCGCAACCGTAGCCGTGCTGCCTGAAGTGCGGGATGTGGAAGTCAATCTGAACCCGGCCGAAATCCGCATCGATACGTATCGGGCCTCCGGAAGCGGGGGACAACATGTCAACAAAACCGAGTCCGCCATCCGCATCACCCATTTCCCGTCAGGAATCGTGGTCACCTGCCAGGACGAGTCTTCCCAGCACAAAAATCGCGACAAGGCCTTGGCCGTACTGAAATCCCGCCTGTACGAAGAGGAATTGCGCCAGCAGGAAGAGGGGATTGCCTCGGATCGTCGCGCCCAGGTCGGTTCCGGTGAACGTTCCGAAAAGATCCGCACCTACAATTTTCCCCAGAACCGCGCCACGGATCACCGCATTTCCGGGCGAAATTTCAACCTGGAAAGTGTTCTTGACGGCAACATCAGCGACCTGCTCGCCGCCCTGGCCAGCCGTCATGAAGAACGGGTCCTGGAGCAGCGATTCCGCGAACTATCCGCACCGTGCGCTACGGAGAACTGATTAGCGATGCCCTGCAGAAAGGGTGCCAGGCAGGAATCGAACCGCTGGAAATAGAACTTCTGCTTTGCGATGCCTTCACAATTTCCCGCAGCCGCTATTGGACAATCCGCCAGGATGAGGTTACGAACAAGCGGAGTATGAAACGCTTTATCAGGAAACTGAAAAGGCTGATGCGGGGTGAGCCGCTCGATTACATTCTGAAGAAGCGCGAGTTCTTTTCCCGCGTTTTTGTCGTGGATCGCCGCGTACTGGTTCCCCGCCCGGAAACGGAAATTCTGGTTGAGCAAACCCTGGCCCGCATCCGCCCGAAAGATACCGTTCTGGATATCGGTGCCGGTTCCGGGTGTGTTTCCGTCACCCTGGCACTGGAAGCGAATGTACAGGTGACCGCTCTGGAGATCGACCGGCGTGCCAGGCGCCTGTTGCAAACGAACATCGGTCGATTCGGAGTTGAAAAACGGGTCACAGCCTGCGGTGGAGATCTTTTCCCTCGCAAAGGCGGACCATGGCAGATCATTGTGGCCAATCCCCCCTACTTGAGTGATGCGGAATACCGCGCTTTGCCTGCGCGAATCCGCAGGTTTGAACCCCGTCGGGCTTTGGTCGGCGGCCCGAAAGGAAGCGAGATCCTGCTTCGCATCGTATCGGGATCCCATTCCAGAATCCGTCCCGGCGGGTGGCTGGTGTTGGAAACCGGCGCTGACCAGGCACGGGAAATCGCCACGGCCATGAAAACGCGCGGCTTTGACCCGGTTCAAATCGAAGTGGACCTTGCGGGCATTGAGCGGGTAGTGGCGGGACGGCGTTGAACATTCTGTTCCTGACCCCCTATATCACCGACTTCTCAGCTTATGACCTCTGGCTGCGCCCCCTGGGGCTCATGCAGGTGGCGGCTGCGGTTAAATCCAGGACGAATTGTCGCGTGTTCTGGATCAACCCCCTGGACCGCTATGCCGGCTCCGGAAGTCATTCCGGCTCGGATGACGGTTGTGGACATTTCCACCGCACCGTTATCGCCAAACCGGAATGTTTCAAACCTGTTCCCCGGCACTACGCACGCTACGGCTGGCCCCTGGATGTGTTTGAATCACGGCTGCAAACCCTTCCGCCAATGGACTTGATCTGCATGACCACGCTCATGACCTATTGGGTGGACGGGGCGGTTTTTACCCTAGAAGCGGTCCGGCGCCATTCTCCACGCGCTGTTACGGCCGTGGGGGGCATTCTGCCCACACTGATGCCTGCGGCAAGCCGACGTGAAATCAGGGCGGATCACCATATCTTTGGAGCTGGTGAAAACCAGTTGCTTGATCTGATTCAACGCATCGGCGGCCGCGAATTGTTTAAAACCCGGCCCTCACCCATCCGTCTGGAAGAGTTCCTCTCTCCCGCAGACCCCGCCTATCCCCTGCTTACCTCACGAGGCTGCCCCATGCGCTGCAGTTATTGCGCTTCACGCTTGCTGAACCCGGAATTCAGCCAACGTCCGGTAAACGAAATCGTCACTGAAATCTGCACTGCCAGCCGCTTACGCCGCCATTTCGTGTTTTTCGATGATGCCCTGTTAATAGACAAAGAGAAACGTTTTATACCCGTGGCCCGGGCCGTTTCCGGAATGAACCTGCGGCTGCATACGCCCAATGGTCTGCATGTGCGTGAAATCAACGCCGCCACCGCCCAAGCCCTTCACGAAGCGGGCACCCGCACGCTGCGCCTGAGCCTGGAAACCACCGCATCGGATATCCATGACCGGGGCGGCGGTAAAGCGGACACCGACACCATGCGCCGGGCGGTGGACCACCTGCTGGAAGCCGGATTCTATCCGGCAAACCTGGAAACCTACGTATTGTGGGGATTGCCCGGCCAATCCATCGCATCGGTTCACGCCACCCTGGATTTTGTAGAGAACCTGAGGATCATCCCCCGCCTGGCGGATTACTCTCCCGTACCCGGCACCCCCGACTGCCGGCGCCTGCAGTCGTCCGGTCGCCTGGGCCGTTCCCCGGATCCCCGGCGTACCAACAAGCTCTACCACCTGCTGCAAACCAGCGGTTATTCCGATGACGACATCAAAACCGTGCGCGCCCGTTGCCGCGATATCGTTTTCCGGGTTCGGAATTGCCATTCACACTGATTTGGGTTATGAATGGGTCATGGCGGTAAAGAACCAATCCAAATCCCGTAACGATTCGAAAAGAATGCCGGGCAAGACACGGGCCTGCCGTTGGCTCGCGCTTTTCCTGCTGATGTTTTCAATGGGCGGGCTCTGCCTGGGACGGCGCACACAGAATTCAGAAATGCCTGTTCGGATTAGACCCGAACACTACCGTATTGCGGTTGAGATCGTTCCCGGTCAGGGTTTTCTAGAGGCAAGCGCGACCATCCACCTGATGCTTGATCAGCCCGCTCCGCCGACCCTGTCGTTCTTTCTGCACGAGACTTTTCGCATTGAAGAGTTGGTCCTTAACGGAAACAAAACTCCCTTCTCCATGACCCCCGCCCCACCGCAAAAACTGCATCCTGCGCGCCAGCGGGTGGACATCCAATTGGACGGAAAAACGCGTGCGCTGCCACAAATCGACATCTTCATCCGCTACGGCGGCGTATTGAAAAAACTGCCCCAGTGGGGTTTGCAGAAACCGCACAAGTTGTCAATGGACGATACCATTGGACCCGAACGTGTTGAGCTGGCCGCCTATTCCGCCTGGTACCCCCAATTTCCGGAAAAACACTGGTTCAGCCTGGAAGTTGAAGTCAGCGTTCCGGCAAACTGGAAAACCGTCGCCTCTGGAGAATGTATCGCAACCCGCGTGGAAAAAAACAGAATTCACACCAACTGGGCATCCCCGCGGAACCAGGACCTGGTGATTGTGGCCAGCCCGGATTTCAAGGAAATTCAAGTCCCGGCCGGCAGTGAATTCGGTACGATATCCGTGTTTCACACCCGTCTGCCCGCTGATTTCATTCAGCGCGAAGCCCGAGAAATGTTTCAAACACTCAAATACTTTCTGGAATGGCTCGGCCCGCTTCTGCACACGGGAAGCAGCCTGCGTCATGTCTATTCCCCCCGCGAAATGGGTCAGGGCGGCTATTCCAGGCCGGGTTTGGTCATCACTTCGGAGGGACGTGTCCTGGCCGCCCTCGAGTCCATCCCGACACTTTCTTTCAGGCGCGGCAACGCCCATGAATTGGCTCACTTTTGGTGGAATTTCGGCCGTGGCCAGGCGGACTGGATCAACGAAGCGTTCGCCGAGTATTTCTCTCTACTGGTTCTGGAAGCGGCGGGAAACGCCGTGGACTCTGCCGTTTACTTAAAGGAGTGCGCTGGGCGGGTGAGAACTCTGCCGAACGGTATAACCGCCATGTCGAAAGTTCCCGCAGAAAATTCCGCATCCAACCACGTGGTCCGGTACTGCCAGGGGGCGCTGATGTTGCATTATTTCCGTTCCAGAATGGGCGATAAAACGTTTTTGGCAGCCTGTCGCGGCTTTTACCTGGCATTCAGGGAAGCTGGCGCAAGTACACAAGATTTCCGCGACTACTGGAGCCGGCAGAAAGGTCTGGACACGGCTATTGTGAACCGCTGGCTGGATACACCCGGAAATCAGATTGTGTTTTTTCCGGAAGCTGTGAACAAATAAGTGAAATAGAGCCCCTTTTAGCGATTTTTGTGTTATATCAAAGACAACAGGAGGAATCAGATGGAAAAAATTGTCGGACAACTGGTGAATATGCTGGGAAAGGGCGATGGCCTTTCCAACTTGAGTAACGCCATAGGGGGATCACCGCGAGCGACCCGTTCGGCCCTGGAGCTTGTGTTGCCATCAATGATTCATGCCATGAACCGCAACACCAACAGCCGGGAAGGCGCCGGATCCCTGCTCAATGCCTTGAAACGCGATCATGACGGCAGCATCCTGGATCGTCTGGGAGAAGCCGTATCCCGGCCCGATGAAAATGCCGGCATGGGAATTCTGGGACACCTGTTCGGAGCCAAGACCAGGGCGGTGGAATCCGGTGTGGGCCGCGCTACCGGACTCGACGCGGGTCAGATCACCCGCCTCATGGTGACCGTTGCCCCGATAGTACTGGGATTGCTGGGTAAACTCCGCAATCAGAAAAACCTGGACAGCGATGCCCTCAGTAACCTGCTGGGAAGAGAAGACGAAAGGGTTCGTCCCCGAACAAAGAAACGCCTCTCTCCCCTGCTGCAATTCCTGGACCAGGATGGAGACGGAGATGTCAGCGGAGAAGTCATCCGCATCGGCACGGGTTTATTGGGACGATTGTTTAAGCGGTAAAAAATACAGTTTTAGAAGGAGGAAAACCATGGGACTATTTGATTTTATCAAGGATGCGGGTAAAGCCATCGGACTGGTTGATGAAGCCGGCGCCGGCGAGCGCCTGGTTGAGGAGATCCGTTCACTGAATCTGGACGTAGAGGACCTTTCCGTTGGTTTTTCCGACGGTACGGCAAAAATATCCGGCCGTGTAAAAACCCAGGAGTTGCGCGAGAAGGTTATCCTGGCCGCCGGAAACGTGGCCGGAGTTGAAAAGGTGGACGACAATCTGACCGTCGAGCAGCAGGCTCCCCAGGCGCTTTTTCACACGGTAGAGCGCGGAGACACGTTGTCGGCCATTGCCAAGAAGTTTTACGGCAGTCCGATGAAGTACATGGTGATTTTCAAGGCCAACCAGCCTTTGCTCAAGGACCCGGACAGGATTTATCCCGGCCAGGTCCTGCGGATTCCCGAAATCAAGGAATAACCCCCCCCGCCGGGAAAGGACATTTGTCCTTTCCCGGCACAGCCTTTCACAACCCGCCGTATCATGGCGGCGTTTTTCCTGTTTCTTTGAGTCCCGCGTGACATATCACTTCCCTTCCCGAAGGCATTGACACGCGGACACATTTCCCATATAATGTGCATATGCTCAAAATAATGATTTCCCATGGGTCGTAAAAAAAAACACCGCGCTTGCAGGCTGCTGCAAAAAGACCGTATTATCGGTCCCACATCAGCCAAGGAAGTTTGCGGGGTCGCGCTCATGGAAGCCGATGAATTCGAGGCATTGCGACTGTGCGACCTGGATAATTTGGACCAGACCACAGCTGCGTCCATTATGAATGTCTCCCGGGCCACGATCCAGCGCATGCTGCGTGCCGGGCGCCGGAAGATGGTTGCCGCTTTGCTGAACCGCTACACCATTCGCATCAAAGGAGAAACCCACATGAACATCTGTATCCCCACCGTTGACGACATGGGCCTGCAATCAACTGTCAGCCCCCATTTTGGCATGGCCCCCTTTTTTACCCTGGTGAACACTGAAACCATGGAAACCCGCGGGGTTGCAAATGAACGCATCGAACACGGGCAAGGCGCTTGCAAGCCCCTGGCCGGCCTGGAAGGTTTTGCTGTAGACGTATTGATTGTATCCGGAATGGGCCATCGCGCCATTGCGCGTTTAGCTGAATCCGGGACGCAGGCCTTTCTGTTTGGCGGAAAAACCGTGGCTGACGCGATCAAAGCATGGCGGTCGAATGAACTTCAGCCCTTAACCCCGAATGCGGCCTGCAGCGGACACGGTCGATAACCGGAATCAATCCCGCTGTCCTGTTCTGCGGATCAGGTGATAACCGAACCGGGTCTGGACCACAGGACTGATTCCGCTGCCGGACAGTTTTTGCAGGGCACGTTCAAATTCGGCAACCATCTTTCCCGGACCAAACCATCCCAGATCCCCGCCCTTTGATTTGCTGGGACAAACGGAATATCGCCTCGCCATGTCGGCAAAGGGGGCGCCAGATTGGATTTCGCGACGAATCTTTTCCGCCAGGTTACGATCTTTCACCAGAATATGGCTGGCTCTCCACTCCATCGTTTGGGCTCCTATCCACACTATTGCGTATTTTCCGGCGCATCTTTTTTCTCACCGGATTGCCGGATCCAGGATTCGAGCAACGGTTTTTCCGGATCCTGGGGATACAGTTCCAGGGCGCGGCGGGCCAATGCGCCGGCTTCGCTGTGATTCCCGTCCCGTTTAAGCGATGCCGCCAGGTTTTTGATGGCGACAATGAAGCCGGGGTTCAACTCCACAGCCCGGCGAAAAGCCGCGATTTCCCTTTCGCGCATGGCAGGATCTTTGCTTTGGTTGTACTGAAACCGGTAAGCCATGCCCAGCAGATTATGTGCCAGTGAATTTCCGGGCTCTTTTTCAACAGCTTGCACGTACGCATCTGCCGCTCGTGCGTATTCTTTTTCCTGAAAGTGCCTCATTCCCTGTTGAATCCATTCCTGCGCCGACTTTCGGGGCGCATTGCAACCCCATACGGCGAAAAGGATCGCTGCCATAGTACAGCCTATCCCCCCCACCTGCCTGGAATTCTTTTTTCCCGTTGATCTCGTCATTTCATTCCTCCCTGAAAAGTTGATGTCCGGTGCTTGCTGAAAACAAAAAAACCGGCAGGCATGCGTCCGAAACGGGATGACAAACATCATGAATTCTGATTGATCCCCGTGGTCATGTTTTTTTGTCTCTCTCCCATGCGGATCGCAGGAAAGCGTTGAACAGGAATTTGTAGGTTCCATGACTCTGCGCACGACTCTGGGGGCGGAATCCAAACAGGACAATCCTGCCCTTGCCGAACTTGAGATCCACAAGCGCCGCTTTGCGGGCCAGGTGGGACTCTCCCAGCAGCCATCCGCTCTCCAGGATTTCCCTTTCAGGATAACGCACCACAACCCTCCGCTGCCAGGGTTCCCGGGGAATCCAGGTGGAGAATGCGGGACTGTCGGAAAACACCACCGCCGCTTTTTTCCGCATTCCCAGGCCCAGGGCGTGTTCGATATCCACCTCTACCCCGAGAATGGACATGGGGCAGAAAAACTCGTCGCGCTTCAGTCCCTGCAAAATGTTGCGAACCGGTGGCGTAAACTCCTTCAGAACCAGTTCTGAAGCGCGGTTCAGGCAAACCAGGTGGCCACCTTCACGCACGAATTTCTGTAACGCCTCAACTCCCTGCTTTCCGATTCCGCCCTGGTATCCGGGCGGAAGTGCAGAATAGTAACGCTTCCATGGGGAATCAGGAGCCGGCTCACCCTTCACAACCAGATGCGGGTCTTCCGAAGGCAATACAATGATATCAAAATCCGTGTTCAATCCGTTTTTTCTTTCCGAGCTTGAAATCTGCTTGTTGTGCAGGGTCTGGTAACGAATGCCGGCATCGTCCAGCATGTAACGGGTCCAGCCTTCATCCATATTGGCATTCCAGGACTGGTACACGCCGATCCTGGGAAAACGCAATTTTACCAGGCCGGCGGGAAGTTCCCCATCACCAGAGCGAAGAGAAAAACCCAGCTCCTGCTGCAACTTGTCGATTTCCTGGCGGCTTTTGGGATTCAGGGAAACCACGAAATCACCACATTCAACCGCCTGTTTGCCCTCTTTGTCCCCAGCTTCGATTTTTCGCCGCACGGACACTCCGGAATCCATTAAAGCAAAAACCGCCTGGTGCGCGGCGTTTTCGCCGCCTTTCAACACCGCCCATCCCGTTTTTTCCGGCATGCGCACCCGGGGTTCCAGTACCTCGGAGATTTTTTCCATCTCAGCGGCAAACCGGCCCTCTACCGGAATACACTCCACGCCCATCTGCAGGGGCAAGGTCCACCCCGCGTTGTCGTAGGGGGGTATGGGCGGACCGCCCGGATACTGTCGCATGTCCGGATAACGCTGGCGTTCCAGCAAAGCCTGGGCATATGGCTGATAAGGTTGATTCATGTTGATCACCCAGGTCCCTGCGGGCACCAGGCGCCGCCCAGTCTGGGAATCTGCCGTGGTCCGGTGCACTTCAACACCGCCGAGTTGCAGGATGCGGAGCATGCGACGAGCGGTCGGCTCGTCGTGCTGGACTTCCGGGATCAGGAACGCCGTGACTTCACTTTCTCTTTGACCGTCAACCGCGTCCCGGCACATGCGGTAAAAATTCATTAAAAACGATTGCCGGTACAAAGAAGCGGCCTCGATCAATCCGAATGACAGCGTGAGCTCGTAATCCACAATATCCCGCAAACGCCACCATCCTCCCCGCCAGGGATGGGGAAACTGCATGCTTTTCTGGTAGTAATCGTCACTGATTTCACCCGGATCAACATAAACCGGGGTGGCAATCTGTACGGACGCCATTTCACTAAGAATACCGACCGAGTTGTGAAGCCAGGATGTGTCGTCACAAGCGCCGATCCACCATCCGGTAAAACTGCGGCCATGTACCACCCCGGAGCGACCCTCTTCTTCCAGGCGATAGGCCATGTGGCTGCCGCAAATGGCGATTCCCCGCCACACCAGTGGATGAACCGGCCCGGTTGGCGGGTCTTTAAAAGGGGGGATAAACAGGCGCGCACCGGAAGAACCCATCTGGTGTTCATCGATATGGATCTGAGGAATCCAATCGTGGAAAAGAACGCGCATGAGAGCCCGTGTTTCCGGCAAATTGCCCATGAACCAATCACGGTTGTTGTCATGTCCGGCATAGGGATGATAAAGCCAGGGCATTCGCCCACCGTCGTAAAGGGTCCCCCGGTGCTTTCTGTACCAGTCGGTCACCATCTGGACGCCGTCGGGATTAATGGTGGGAACCACTAATAAGATTACGTTATCCATCACTTCCTGACTGGAAAAAGGCGTCTGGCCCGTTGTCAGTCTCCAGGCAAGCTCCATGCTCATTTGTGACGCCCCGATCTCGGTGGCGTGCAGACTGCAGGTGATCATCAGGATCGTCCGCCCGGTTTGTGCGAGTTTTAAAGCATCCTCTCTGGACAAATCCCGAGCATCCCGCAGTTTCCTTGCAATGTCACGGTAATGGTCCGCGTTTTTTAAATTGGCCGGCGATGAAATGACCGCCATAACCAGCGGACGCCCTTGGACGGTTTTTCCGATTTCGAGCAACTGCATGCGATCGGTTTCTTTGTCCAGAAGGCGAAAATATTCCAGGATCTGAGTATAATCCGCAAGTTTTCCATCCGTTCCCACTTCATGACCCAGAAAATCTCTTGGTGACGTCTGGGCGCCCAATGGCGGCAGGAAAGTCAACATGCACAGAATCAACAACAAACAGGCCGGCAAGTGTTTTGCGTTCATGAGTGCTCCCAGCAGGGATCCGTATTGACAGATCCAGCTGATCATGATTGTAAAGGAAAAAGATGAAAATTGGCAATAGCGGCTTCGACGGCCTGGCGGATCGGTCAGAACAAACCGTTTACGAGGCCCGTATGTTAAGTCTTGGTTATAAATCACCCGGTTTGCAACCATTGAGGTTTGAAAAGACGATTCAGGAGGTGTCAATATGATCGTGACCACCACTCATTCCATTGAGGGCAAAAAAATCCACGCGTACCTGGGCCTGGTCACAGGCGAAGCCATTATGGGAGCCAATCTGTTTAAGGACCTGTTTGCGGGTATCCGTGACCTGGTTGGCGGCCGCTCAGCCGCGTACGAGCGGGAATTGCACCGGGCACGGCAGGTGGCCTTGAAAGAACTCGAAGAACGGGCCGCCGCCCTCGGAGCCGACTCGGTTGTGGGCGTGGATATCGATTACGAAGTGTTGGGCCAGACAAACGGCATGTTGATGGTGTCGGTCAGTGGAACCGCGGTGAAAACCGGATAAGACTTTTTTATCCCCGGTTGCCTGCATTCACTGCCAAGACCGCCAGGTAAATTGATGCGGCCGCCGCTGCCGTGACAATGCTGACAACAACGAAAGCTGTCAACCATCCCGAAATAAAATTCTGCGGCAACAGTTCTCCCGCAAGCCGCAATGCTCCGGGAAGCAGGATGGCTCCGCACAACAACAATTTACTTTTTCCTTTACACCTCATTTTATCTCCTCTCTCTGTCAAGCGCCGGCCTGTTGCCACTCACTTTAATATGAGGGATGACGAGTGTTCTGTCAACTCATCCTGATCCCGTTCCCATTATGAGGTGGACGTGTTGTTGTAAATGGGCTACAATCCGTATAAACCCAAATGGATTCCGACAGCCGACTGCATATCCTGTTGCCAAGCCGCCTGGTTCTGGAAAACTACAAAGAAATCCAGAACCATTTGGGCCGTTTAAATCCCGAAGATCCGGTTTTGCTGGACTTCTCCCAGGTTGAACAGATGGATTCAACCGGCGCGGCCATGATCAGTTACCTGAACAAGACATATCCCGATATCCGCTGCGATGGCCTCTCCCCTCGCCTGAAACACATGCTGGATGTGTTCACCGGCACCGATGCACCCACGCCGGACTCGGGAGAACCGGCAAAAACCCTCCCCTCTTCCCACTGGGGCGAATCAGTGAAACAGTTCATGGTACTCATGGCTGATGAATTCGCTCACGTATGGCATTACCTTTGGCGGCGACGCGGCGTGTACCCCGGAGAAATCCACCATCAACTCTTCCAGATGGGATACGGTTCCTACTGGATTGTCAGTGTCATCACCTTCCTGGTGGGTGTTACGATTGCCTTGACCTCGGCCAAGCAACTCAATGATTTCGGGGCCAACATCTTTCTGGCGGATGTGGTGGGATTCGGTATGATTCGTGAACTTGTTCCCCTAATGACCGGCATCATCCTGGCCGGCAAAGTGGGCGCTTCCATTACCGCCGAGATCGCCTCGATGAAAGTATTGGAAGAGGTGGACGCTCTGCACACCATGGGGCTGAACCCTGAAAAATTCCTCATGGTTCCACGACTCATCGCCATTGGCCTGGCGGTGCCCCTACTGGTAACTCTGGCGAACATCGTGGGGATTTTCGGCGGCATGTTGGTCGGCAAATTCTACTCGGGAATCTCTTTTAAAGCATTCTACCAGGAAATGCTGACAATAGTGGAACTGGATGATGTATTGATCGGTCTGGGAAAGACCTTGGTATTCGGGTGGGTGATCGTGATCAGCAGCGGATTCAAGGGATTCTCCGTATCCCGTGGCGCCTTGGGCGTGGGAATCGCGACCACGGAATCAGTGGTGTTGTCCATTTCCCTGATCATCGTTCTGGACAGCATCTTCGCGCTCTTGATGTATTGACATGAGAGAAGAAACCATTATCCAGACTCACGGCCTGAGCATTGGATACCACGGAACCGTGGTGGCTTCAGACATCGACCTCACGGTAAAACGTGGCCGTATCGTCGTTGTGTTGGGCAAGAGCGGTTGCGGAAAATCCACCTTGTTGAAAACCGTTATCGGCCTGCTGCCGCCGATATCCGGAACCGTTGAATTCGACGGCAACCCGGTCGACTTCAACTCAGAGCAATCCCTGCAGCGGCTCTTTCGCCGCATCGGGGTTTTATATCAGAACAGCGCTTTGCTGAATTCCCTGAACCTGTATGAAAATGTCGCCTTGCCCATCACCATGCACCATCCCGCCATCAGTCACGAAATCAGACGTGAGATGGTGACCAACCGGTTGCGCCAGGTGGGTATGGCTCCGGAAATGGAGCGATACCCGGCCGAACTCAGCGGGGGGATGCGAAAACGGGCCGCCCTGGCACGCGCCATGATCCTGGATCCCGAAGTCATTTTCTGTGATGAGCCTTCGGCCGGCCTAGACCCCATCACTGCCTCCGGCCTGGATGAATTGATGCTCAATTTGAAAGAGTTACTGGGAATCACATTTTTGGTTGTCACGCATGAGTTGCGATCGATTGAACGCATCGCGGATGATGTGCTGGTGATCCAGGAAAAAAGCATTCGCTTCAACGGGCCCTTCCAGCAGTTGAGAGATTCGTCCGATCCTTTTATTCGGGCGTTTTTTCTCCGCGACAAGGCAGATGCAAAGGAATTGTCATCATGATTACCAAGGAACAAAAAAAACGTCTGCATGTATTCCTGGTTGTATCCACCATTTTGTTGATCGCGGCACTGGGCTCGTTTGTCATCCCGCTGATTCAACACCGTGGAGACTTGTACGCCATAAATTTTACCGGAATTTCCGTGAGCGGACTGGAAAAAGGTTCCACGGTAAAATACCAGGGCGTGCGTGTTGGCAGTACGGAGGAGATCAACGTCAACCCGAAGGACCTTAAATCCATCCTGGTTTCGGTTCGCATTCAACGCCATTTCAAGGTCAAGGCCGACATGAAGGCCAAGCTCATGTTTACCGGTATTACCGGGCTGAAATTCATAGAGCTCTATGGAGGCAGCAACGAATCACCCTGTATCTCTCCTGGAGACAGTATCCCCACTGAACCCGGCATGGGAGAAAAGGCCGAAGACATCGTGCAAAACATCGATGAAGCAGTGAAACGCATCAACGAAGTCCTCAGCCCCCGCAATCAGCAGAATCTTGAAGAATTCGTCGAACATCTCAATAAAACCGCAACCGTACTGAGCGAAGTGTTCAACATTCGCCGTGTCAATCTCGAAGAATTGCTGATCCAACTTGACAGTGCTTCGTCCAATCTCGAGCGCTCGACAAAGGAATTGAACGTGTTTCTGGCCAACCTGAACCGCGCCCTGCCGGCTGATCGCCTGGATCGAATCGGCCGGGATCTGGAAATATCCTTAAGCAGTCTTTCTCAACGCTTATCGACAGACGAACTTGGCAAGTTAATTCGAACAACCGATGCCGGTATTCAGCGCATCAGCACCGCCATCGTGGATTTAAAGCGGGAAATCGGCAGAGCCGTTGAAGTGATCCACGACGCCTTTGCCGACCTCAGGTTGTTTACACGCCGCCTGGATGAAGATCCCAACATCCTGATCCGCAAAAGCAAACGCCGGAGGTCCAAACCATGAAACGCATAACGCCTGCGGCCCTGGCCGTCATCATGCTATGGCTGGGATGCACCACCGCTACCGAGAAACGCTATTATCAACTGCATATATCCACACCGCCCCAACCAATCAGCACCGCTCCCTTTCCGGGAACCATCCTGGTACTTGATGCGGCTGTTGATCGGATTTACGAAGGTTATCGGCTGGTATACCGCCTATCACCCTACCAGCTGGATTTCTATAACTACGAGTATTGGATTAAAAAGCCGTCTCACATGATCCGTGAGGCCCTGGTCAGCTATCTGAAAGAACGGAATGTATTTTCCCGCCACATCCTGTCCGACGATGAAGCCGAGCCGGACTGGATATTGCACAGCCGGGTGGATGCCCTGGAAGAATGCGATCAGAGAGATGCCTGGTACGCCCATCTCTCCATGTCCATCCGCATCGTTGATCGTCGCGGCAAACGGATTCTGGTGGAGCACCGTTTTGATCGCATGGATCGGCTTGCCCGCCGGGACTCGCGCCTGCTTCCCGGAGCCCTTTCCAATATCCTTCGAACCGAGTTGGACAAAATGGTTCTCAAATTGCAACAGACCGCCGCCATTTCTCCTTGATGTCTGTTTCGCTCATTGCAACCACATCCAGACGATTGGCGAAGAACACGGTATGCCGTATTCTTGACAGTGCCGGCTGAATCGTTTAGTCTCTAACCATGCTTGAAAAAAGGCCGCCATCAAATCCTTACGTGCGAATCGGCCGTATTGACAAACACAATCCCGTTTCTTTCCAGCAAGTTGTCAACCTGTATAAAAATACCGGCTGGCTGGAAAGTCATGATAGACAAAGCGACACCTGGGTCCCGATCCTCATTGCCGGCAGTCTGTGTTGCTTCGGAGCTTTTCACGACAAAAAACTGGTCGGTTTCGGACGCGCCATTTCGGACACCGTATCCGATGCCTATATTCAGGATGTGATGGTATCCGATTCATATCGCGGACAAGGCCTGGGCCGTCGGATCGTGAATGCAATTCTCGAAGAGCTCCGCAGCCGCCATATCAACTGGATCGGCTTGATTTCCACACCCGGGACGGCTGAGTTTTACCGCCGCCTGGGATTTACCAGCCTGCGCGGACACGTCCCCATGCGTTTTAGCGGAAAATAAACCCATGCTGGCGGATATTTCGAAATTCTCCCCTTTCCATATTTCAGATCTATCCCGATTCCATGCGCTTTTGGACCGGTTTCCCACGGATTGTTCTCACTATAACTTCGCCGCACTTTTTTGCTGGCAGGACGCATACAGTTCTTCGTGGCAGATCGTTGGCAACCACCTGCTGATCCAGAACGGCAGGACACAAACCCTGCTAATGCCCCTGGGCCCGGAACTCAACGCAATCCAACTCTTTCACCTTTCTCAAAGCATCCGTTCCCAGGGATTGACGGGGACCATCGCAATGGTACCACCGCGATATATCGAACAACACGCGGATCTGGAACGGTACTTTCGCATCAGCCGGGACCGGGACAATGCGGACTATATTTATTCATCCGAAGAACTTTCGGAACTCAGGGGTCGCAAATTGGCCCGCAAACGCAATCAGATTCATCAGTTTCTCTCCAACCATCCCGACCATGTCAGCCGTGAGCTCAAACCGGAGGAATGGCCCCGATGCCACAAACTCGCCGCTGAATGGAGTCACAAGAGACACGATGTCTCCCTGAATGAATCCCCGGAAGCCAATGCTCTGCAAAGAGCCTTTCAAAATTGCCGTGAACTGGGTGTCCACGGCTTCGGACTCTTCGTTGCACAACAGCTGGTAGCTTTCTCAATCTGGTCCCGTCAGAACCGGGATATGGCTACCATGCATTTTGAAAAGTACGATCCTGAATTGAAAGGCGCTGCACAGATGATCAATCGCGAAACCGCGCGACACCTTAGATCATGGGCCAAATGGATCAATCGTGAACAGGATCTCGGGATTGCCGGTTTGCGGCGTGCCAAACTGTCATACCTGCCGCACCGCTTGCTTTCCGGATTCACAATTGAGCTCCGGGAACCACGGAATGCACCAACAGATCAGTCCTCCCCGCTTGACAACCCGGCTTAGTCAATACATAATGATTGGCGGTCCCTGGGTCAACCTCAACAGGGTAGATACCGGCCTAACGCCTTTCAGTACCAAAAGGAGTGAATCATGGCATTCAACACAGACAAAAGAGACGAAAAAGACCCATTCAACCCGCATCCAACCCGTTCACAATCATCCGAATCCGTTATCGGTGAATCTCTGACGGTCGAAGGTGAAATCCACTCAGAGGAACCCTTGATGGTCAAAGGCAAAGTCAAGGGCAACATTCACAGCAATCAGCCGCTGATTGTAGAGGAATCCGGACAGGTCACCGGCGATCTCAATGGTGAGATCATCACCATCCGCGGAACGGTAAAAGGCAAAGTGGTTTCTGCGCAGAAATTGATTATCAGCTCATCCGGGTCATTCAGTGGAGATATCTCAGTAGAGAAACTGATTATCGAAGAGGGCGCGCGTTTCAAGGGTCACGTCACCATGGAAAGCCCCGCCGCGACCCAACCCCACAAACCTTCTCCCGATAAAACTCAGCACAAAAATACGGACAGCTCAAAGCCCGTTCATTGAGCGGAATCACTGTCAGCGTTTCCGGATTACACGCACGTCTCTTTGATTCGGGATTCCCGTCAACCGCAATGCGGAAATACTGCCGCTGACTCTCATCAGTCCGGATATTTTGCCGTATTTTGGAGTCCTTGATTCCAGACGGGTTTCCAAAACAATCATGCGTTCGCCGATCTGTTTTCTGGCCAGGCGCATGCTTGCGGCGGCCTTTCTCGCGGATGGTTCGCGAAAAACCAGATCAAACAGGTCCGCATGCGGCGGCAGGTTGAACCAGCGCCTGAACTTTGACTCCCTCTCCAGGAACTCTTCCTGAGACCGCAGCAACCGTAACCCGTAGTGAAAATGAAAAGCGGAAAACACATCCACTTGTCCGCCGGGTGCAACCCATTCGCGCATGCGCCCCACCACAGCCTGGATCTGCTCGGCGGCGTCGTACTCTGTAAAATGAAAATCCGATTCGGGACGATAGTAGATAATGGCCGTGAAAACATGACGGAATTCCGGTCGCAGGACAACCCAGGTCCCCATCACCACACGGCACCCTTGCGGAGATGCCGCAGATGCCAGGACCCCGGGATCGGACTCGGCCGAAACAATCGGCGGTTTTTCACCCAGGATCCGTTTTTGAACCTGATCACACAGGCTTTTCAGGTTTCCCCGGGGTACCCTTACCCGTTCTTTCTTGCACTGATTACAGGTGTGTTCCGATTTCCAGGCGCCCCCGCAATTCGGGCAGGTTTCTGTCAGTTCAGGCCCACTTCCAGGCAATATGATGGTGCGGCAGTGCGGGCATCTGGCTATCTGGCGGCAGTGCGGGCAGAAAAGATAGTCTTTTCCCTGCAAACGGTTCACCATCACCAGAACCCGTCTCCCGTCATCCAAATGCTCCGATATCCGTTGCAGCAGAGTTTGGGGAATTCCGGGCGATCCGGGTGGTAAAGGAATGATTTCCGTTTCCACTTTTTTTTCATTGAGACGGTCATCTACGGTCACAAAAGCGCGTCGACGGAATGCCGCCAATGGATAGGTATGATCGCCCTGAACAAAAGGAATCCGCTGTACGGCCGCGCGCAATCGCGCCAGTTCGGGGCCGGGTTCCATTTCCCGGACTCCGGGCCGGCTCTGCCAGGCCGAAGGCTGCTCTACAACCACGACACCCAGGCGGGAAAATGGAAGCATCAAAGCGGATTGCCCGCCGGCTACCGCCAGCGGCTCTCCACTCACAGCCCGGGTCCAGATATCCTCTCTCCGGGCTACGGGTAAAGAGGAATGGTAGGCAACCGTTCCCGTCATCCGGGATCCCAGCTCTTCTGCGCTGCGCGTATCCGGGGTGAGCAACAGTGCACTGAAACCCTTTTTCAGGCAGGAATCTACAATCACCTGATAATGTGGACATCGCTGATAATCCAGGATCAAGCGTTCGCTGAAGCCGGCTCCGGTTTCCATGCGGGGGAAAAAGTTGACCGGATCTTTTAAATTGCGTGAATAAACGGCGAATTCAAGCGGCAAAGGCCGGCCGGTTTCCTTCACTCCTTTCAGATTCAACGCTGTCAGTGCCGGACCGGGTTTGCCGTCAACAACCATGCGAACTTGACGGCGATTGCGGCGACGCGGGGAGAGCGCCGCGTCCAGCAGGATTCCCGGAGCCAGCAGAAAACGTCGCGAGGCCTCACGGACAAACTTCAGGTAAACCGGAGACAACCGGAAGGTATCCCGGATCCATCCGGCTAGCGGGCGGGTGCGGCCGCTGTAGTTGGAAGACAAGCAAACAATCCATCCCGTCTCCAAGCGGTTGCCGATGGGGACAACCACCCGGCTTCCCAGTCCCATGTGTTCCGAAACGGATTCTGGGACGGAATAGGTTAGCGGTTCTGCCAGATTCAGGGATATGGCGATCTGAACTTGCACGGGTCAGGAATTGAGAAGTTTCAAGACTTCCTGCATATCAGACCATACGTCCCATTTGGACCTGGTGACGGCCTCTTTCTCCCGTTGATGCAGGATATAGGAAGGATGGTAAGTGGGAACAACGGGAATACCTTGAAATGACAAGACCCGGCCCCGCATCCGTGAAATGGCCGTATTCGTACCCAGCAGGCGGTTGGCCGCCACCTTTCCCAGGCATACGATCACCCTGGGAGACAAAAGGCCGATCTGCTGGTGAAGATAGGGCAAACAGGCCTTCACTTCACTGTCATTGGGATCCCGGTTTCCCGGGGGACGGCATTTTACGATATTTCCGATAAATACAGAATCGCGGGAATGTCCCATGCGTTGAATCAGCCGGTCAAGCAACTGGCCGGCTTTGCCCACAAAGGGTCGTCCTTCGCGGTCTTCCTGTTCACCGGGCCCCTCGCCGATAAACATTATCTTGGGGTGTTGAGACCCCTCTCCGGGAACACTCTGGCGTCGCGTCTTGTGAAGGGGACAACGCGTACAGGAAAGAATCATTTTGTGCAGAGACTCCAGAGAAACCGGTTCTTTAGGGGCAAGTACACTCGCAGGCAGATTCAGGCTGTCCACTCCCAGTTCACGGAAGAAATGCAACCATTCCGCCAATCCCGTCCTATTCACGGGGCACTCCTCTGTTTTTGCGCATAATCGACAGGTTGGCGACCTGTATGGCAATTGCCGCTGCCAGCTCCGATTTGGATCGACGTGGCAGGGGAATGACTCGATCCGCGGTCAACAAAGTAACGCGATTGCGAACCGCTCCAAAAGCGGGATTTTCCGCGGAAATCTCGTTGATCACCAGCAAATCAAGGTTCTTTCGCAAAAATTTGCGTTTGCCGTTCTTAACGGCATTCTCTGTTTCAGCCGCGAATCCTACCAGCAGCTGTTGCGGCGTCCGGCGTTCTCCCGCCTCTTTGAGAATATCCGGATTGCGTTCCAGTTTCATCACCAGTGGAAAGCCGGCTTTCTTGATCTTTTGCTGACTGCTCCCGGCGGGGCGGAAATCACCAACGGCAGCGGCCATGATAATGACGTCCGCGCCGGAAAAGTATTTAAAGAATGCGTCGCGCATCTCCAGTGCGGTTTCCACTTTGACGAGCGTTACGCCGGAAGGATAGCGACAAACGGGCCCGGATACAAAGACGACTTCTGCGGCGTATTTTTTCAGAAAAACCCTGGCCAGGTTCATTCCGGTCAATCCGGACGAGCGATTGCCCAGGAAACGGATGGGATCCAGCGGTTCCCGGGTCGGGCCTGAAGTGATGAGCACGCGTTTAAACACGCACAACTCCCAGGCAGTATTCCACAATGTGCTGCGCTTCAGGCAGGCGGCCGGTCCCTTGGTTTCCACAAGCCAATTCGCCTTTTTCCGGTTGAATCATTTCCACGCCGCGTTCTCTGAGGGTGAGCAGGTTGTGTGTCACTGCCGGGTGGGCGTACATGACTTCATTCATGGCGGGTGCGATTACGACCCGGCCCGGAAAGGCCAGATAAGTGGCGGTCAACAAGTCCTCCGCCATACCGCATGCCATGCGCGCGATAGTGGCCGCGCTAGCCGGAGCGATCAGAAACAGGTCGTGTTCCCGCCCAAGGTGAATATGCAGCAGCGGATCATCCGCATCTTCAAACCATTGGGTGTGCACGCGACCGGGAACAAAGGTATCAAACGTTAAGGGTTGGACAAAGCGACAGGCGTTGCGGGTCAATACAACACTCACGTCATTACCCTGACGTTGAAAAGCGCGCAGAATATCAACGGCCTTATATGCGGAAATTGAACCGCTTACGCCAAGTAAAACGTTCATCACTGTTCTCCGAGAATGGATCTAACCCGCCGTATTTGTCGCTGCGTGCGCAACTCCAAAGCGTTCACGATATGGACAAGCGCACCCAATGCATTGTCCAGAACATCGTTGACAACGATAAAGTCGAAGCAATGGTACATTGATATCTCATGCCGGGCGGTTTCCAGGCGGTTTTCCATTGAACGGGTCCAGTGGGACTCTCGATTCATCAGGCGCCGTCGCAATTCCTGCATTGAGGGCGGCATGATAAACACGGATATACTGGCGGGCATCAGCTTTCGAACCGCTTCGGCGCCCTGAACATCCACATCCAGGATCATGGTGCGGTCGTTTTTATCAGGAGCCTCCAACTCGGACCAACTGGTGCCATAGCGTTCACCATGCACATCGGCCCATTCCACGAACGCTTTCGCGGCGATCATGGCATCAAATTTCGCATGGTTCACGAAATGGTAGTCCTTACCGGGAGTTTCCCCGGGCCTGCGACTGCGCGTGGTGTGCGATACGGTGAAGTGCAACCGGGGAACAGTCATCAACAGGCGACGGATCAAAGTTGTTTTCCCGGATCCGGAAGGTCCGCTGACCACCAGCAGGTGCTCGCCGTTTAGATGGGATTGTGCATCAAGGGTCATCAATGCCTTCCCCGGCAATAGGCCGCAATGGCCTGGCTGTCGCCTCTTCTCCCCCGCCCTCCTGCATGCGCGCGGTCAATGAAGCCACCGAAATCGCCGATAAAAAGACCGGGCCGGAGCGGGTGATCACCAGGGCACGCATTTTTTTCCCCATGGTGGCGTCAATCAACTTGCCTTCATTGCGTTTTTCACGGATAAACCGTTTGATCGGCGCGGATCCGGGCTGAATGACGGCCAGAACCTGATTGCGGGTGATGCTGTTTCCGAAACCGATATGAAGCAGAATTCTACTCGACATTCTGTACCTGTTGGCGGATTTTTTCAATCTCCCGGCGTACCATCAGTATCATGTGATGAATGTCCAGTGAAGCGGTTTTGGATGCAATGGTATGGGTTTCTCTCAGCATTTCCTGTGACAGAAAATCCGCTTCGCGCCCCTTTACCGCCAGCTCCGGATTCTGCACCAGCGAGTCCAGTCTTTGGGCATGGGTTTCCAGGCGCCGTATCTCTTCACGGATACAACTTTTTTCCGCCGCCAGGGCGGCTTCCTGGGCGATGCGTCGTTCATCCAATTCGTATTCTTTGACAAAGCGGCGGATCTTTTCCTGTAAATTGTTGAATACCAGGGTTTCAGCCTGATCCGCTTCCGAATCGATCTCTTTCAGGCATCCCAATACACGCTGCAGGGATTCGACAATGCTTTTCCGGATGAATTCTCCCTCCTCCGCGCGACTGGCCACGAAATCGTCGCAGACGTGGTTGATGGAATTCCGGATCAGGTCCAGGCTGGCGGGAGAGATTTTTTCAAATTCGTAATCCAGGTGGAAAATCATCGGGATCTTCATTAACGAATCGAGGGAAAGGTTGATCGGAAACTTGTGCCGACGATTGAACGGAGCCATCTTTTCCAGGATCTCATCCAGCAGGAATTCATTAAACTGAATATTCCACTTCAACGGATCACGTTCAAACAGGTTGAAGACGATCTCCACTTTGCCGCGATGAACCCGATCCTTGATGATCTCCTTGATCAGTTTTTCTGAATTCGGGGTGATGCCGGTACCCTTGAAATTAAGGTCCAGGAACTTGTGATTCAGGGATTTTATGGAAATGGAAAAAGAAAAATCGTTAAAATCGAACCGCCCCTGGGCGAATCCGGTCATGCTTTTCATGCGTCACATTATAATGTCCATCTCCGGGAATTGCAAATTATACAGGGAATAGTAGAGTCCCCTGCGCTTCAGCAGATCCCGGTGATTCCCGGATTCACGAATGCGCCCGTTCTCAATCACCAGGATCATATCGGCTTCGATAATGGTAGACAAACGATGCGCGATCACAAAGGTCGTGCGGCCTTCCATTACCTCCAGCATGGCTTCCTGAATCGCCTTCTCAGATTCCGTATCCAAAGCGGAAGTGGCTTCATCAAAAACCATTATCCGGGGTTGACGGTAAATGGCCCTGGCAATCAGGATGCGCTGTCGTTGTCCCGTCGATAAAAAAACCCCCCTCTCTCCCACCCGGCTCTCGTAGCCCTGGGGAAGTTTCTCGATAAAATCGGATGCACGGGCGATCCGAGCCGCCCGGCGGATCTCCTGCATGCGGGGTTCGCCGGATCCATAGGCTATGTTGCTGACAATGGTGTCATTAAACAGAAACACGTCCTGGGTAACCAGGCCGATATGCCTTCGCAGAGATTTGCGGGTAATCAAGGCGATGTTGTGATCATCGATCAGTATCTTTCCGCTATCCGGTTCGTAGAAGCGCATCAGCAAGTTCATCAAGGTGGTCTTGCCCGAGCCGCTGGCCCCCACCAACGCCACAACTTCGTTGGGCTGAACCGTGAAACTGACATCACGGATCACCGCAATATCGGAAGAGTATCCAAAAGAGACATCCCTGAATTCCACTTTTCCGGTCACGCGTTCCAGGCTTTCGGCAGTGGGCAGGTCCTCAGTGCCGGAGTCGGTGTTCATGATCTCCTGAACCCTTTCATACCCGGCTATCCCCTGTTGATAATCGTTGTTGGCCTGGGACAGTCGTTTGATGGGGTTGTACATCAGGAAAAGGGCAGCCAGAAAGGATGAAAACTGTCCGGGTGTCATGATGCCGTCGGCAACACGCTGCATGCCCAACGTAAAGATAATGGCTGCCACCAGACCGCCCATGGTGTGCATTACCGGTGACGCCATGGAATACACCAGGGCGATACGCGAATTGATGCGATAATGGTCCTGGTTGAGCCGGGAAAACCGCCTGATTTCCTCTTCTTCCATATTGTAGGCCTTGACGATCTTGTTTCCCGTCATGGTCTCGGTAAAGACGTTGGACAACTGGCC
Organism: Candidatus Aminicenantota bacterium; assembly: GCA_016926835.1. Classification (GTDB taxonomy): domain Bacteria; phylum Acidobacteriota; class Aminicenantia; order UBA2199; family UBA2199; genus UBA876. The sequence continues at coordinate 73,286 of JAFGNX010000116.1, forward strand.
GACGGCCACCTGAGACTGGATACCCTGTTTTTTCACACGCCGTCCGAATAGCGCCAGAAAGAATGCGGCAACCGGCAGAATCAACAATGAGATTAAAGACAGAAACCAGTCGTGAAAAAAAATGACCACCAGGAGTGCCACCAGGGTCAGGCTTTCGCGTACGTAGACGGCGAGAGTCTCTGAAACAGCAAACTTGATTTTTTCGATGTCGTTGGTCAAACGGGAAACCAGGTCCCCGGTGCGCGATTTGGAGAGAAAATCAATGGACTGGTACATGAGATTGCGATACAGGTTGTCCCGGATATTGCGAACCACTTTCAGGCCCAGGGTTTTCATGAAATACAGGGAGAAGAACTGGAAAACCGCCTGGCCGAGAAATGAAACAAACAACAGTTGCGGCAAAAGCAGGGTCATGCCTTTCCGGTCCACCTGAAACAACTCCTGGATCCAATTGCGCACCATCCGGCCTTTCTGGGCCATGGCCGCGGTTCCTCCGGCACTCTGGATAAACAACTCGTCCATCAGCGGTTGAATAATAAAGGCAAACATAGCGGTAAAAACCGCCACCAGGGACATGAAAAACAAAGCCAGTATGAAACGTTTGGAGTACGGACGAATATGTGCGGTGATGGTCGGGCCGGCGCTCATCACGATCGCCGATCCCCGACCGATTCGTTGGCTTCCGGTTCAGTAAGCGATTCTCCGGAGGATCCGGATTCATAACGATGATACAGTCGCACCAGAACGGGAGAAAACATATAGACAACGGTCAACACCGGAATGGTTTGCCGCGGATACATGCTGCCGAAAGCGATCAGCCCGGCAAGAACAAAGAGAAAGATCAGGCTGTGCCGGGGCTGGATTCCTTTCATGGTTTGATAACGAATGTTGGAAATCATCAGGAAAGCCACCAGCAGGACGTAAGCTGCAAACAGCATGACATGCAGCGGTTGAACCGGCGGGCGATCGAAAATCAGCACAACAGAGAGGACACAGGCAGCTCCCAGGGGAATGGGGATTCCGACAAACATATTCGCCTGGGAACTCTTGGATTCCCGCAACATGTTGAAGCGGGCCAGGCGCATGATGCCCGCGCTGAGAAACAAAAAACCGATTACCCGGCCGATCTGGGGATAAGTATCGTGAAAACCCCAGACGTATACCATCACCGATGTAACCAGACCGAAAGTCACTCCATCCACAAGGGTATCCAGCTGCATGCCGAATCTCGATTCGGTCTTGGTTAACCGCGCGATCGTGCCGTCAAACCCGTCCATAACCACGGCAATAATGACGAAATACACCGCTTGGGCATAATCCCGCTTAAAGATCTGAAGCAGTGCGAGATATCCCAGCAACAGGTTGAAGGTCGTAAACACAGAGGGCAGAAATGAAATGCGCAATCTGCGGTGACGTTCGGCAGGCGATCGTTTCTTGCTACCGGTATCTTTATGCTTGTGCCTGGAGATCATGATCGTTTGCCCGGAGAAGATTCAATCCGCCTGCGGTAGGCGATGATCATGCGCTGCATGGCGTCCTTCAACTGAAGCTTGCGCTTCTTGAGGTTCCGGACACGGATCTGTAGGACTTCACTGCTGCTTTCCGTTCCAAACAAATCATCGAGTTGCTGCTGGAATTCCTGGTGCTCAATAAACAAACGCCGGAAACCATCGTCCTTTTCTATGAGTATCTCTTTGATGCGCTGGTCTTCCATGGTTACAGTTGGCGTTGCCTGGTTTCCTTTTTATTGCGACAGAATTTCAAGTAATTCTGCAGATTCCGGTCCCTTCCGATAATGGACAGAGTTGAAATCGTTGCTTCCTGAACGGATTTGTCCATAACGTTCAGCACGATGTAATCCAGTCCCCGGGCAATGGCCAGAGACAAAAAATAAGAAGTCAGCATGAATCGCCGGGGCAGGCCACAAGAAAGGTTGGTCAAATTGCCGATGGTTTTGACTTGCGGGAAATCCAGTTTAAACAACTCGAGAGTATTGAGAAATGTCTTTCCGTGAGAAAAGTTCTCTTCCAACGGTTGAATAACCGGGTCCAACAGGATGTTTTTCCGGCTGACGCCTTTATCCAGAAGTGTGTCTACATATTTCTGCGCAATCAGCAGGGATTTTTCCGGATAAATTTCGTTGTCCCGAGAATCCTCACGGGTCAAGGCCACTATGCGCACGGTTTTGCCTGAAACCTGCATGGCCTTGCACAGGACTTCAATCTTTTCGGGGTTGAACTCAATGTCCCCCACGATAACGTCGTTCTGGGAGATCTCGACGGTTTCAACCAAGGTGTCCGTGTTGTCGCTGCGCACAAACACTTTTGCGCCCAGTTCCTCGACAATGGGAATCACTTTGCGCAGGAAAGGCCTTTCATGGTGCAATAGAGGCATGGCGTTGAGTTCAATATACTCAGCCCCGTTCTCCAGTTGATGCTGAACTTCCCGCCGGATGTATTCCACATCCATTTTGTTCATTTTGTCCAGAACCTTTTTGTTGCCTGAATTCAGTGAGTTGCCGATAATAGTGATCATTGTGCCTGCTTCCTAAACATTAAAGAACTCTTTGAGTATTGAAATCACATCATTTCCCGACCGTTCCGAATCAATTCCCGGCATAAACAACTCGCCGCTTACCGGGTACATCCCGCTGATACCGGCCGCTTTTCTTTTTAATCCTTCGGGCAGCGCCTTGGTATCCATGGCTGCCGCAGTCAGTTTGCCCGCGAGTATGGCATCCAGCACCGCCGCCGCATTCACCACTCCCGGTGCAGACAAGTCCACCAAGATGCTCAGAGGCTTCATTCCGGAAATGCGCTCCTCACCCAGCATATCCCGGGTATCTCGGGTCAGCGGCAAATGCATCGAAACAATGTCTGCCGAGGAGAGCAGATGTTCGAAAGAAATCCTTCTGGCTGGGAAACCGGATTGAACCTCCTCGATATCGTTGTACAGAATTTCCATTCCCAGGTTGTACGCCCTTTTGCCCACTGCGGCACCGATACGGCCGAACCCCACAACGCCCAATGTGAGTTTCCGTTCAGAGTGAAACGCATCGGGCGTGATTTGCCCGGCATCCCTGCCTGTATGGAAACAGTGGTAACACGGGCCGATATGAAAACGACACGCCCCGATCAAAGCTATAGTGTAGTCAGCGACTGTGTCGGCGGTCGCAAAAGGAGTGCATCGCACGTCAATTCCTCGGGACCGGGCATAGTCCAGGTCCATTTCACCCGGTGTTGTTGCCGGTCGGATCAGAATACGCAGATTCTCAGTCAAGGAGAGAAATGCGCGGTCAACCGGGATACGGGCGTCTACGACCGCGGCATCAATATGGCGAAATTCAATCGCCGCTGATGAATGTGGAATGGCGTCTACTTCCTGGATTTCAAATTCAGGGACTGCTCTCAGGTCGTCCGCCACCCCGGCATCCAGTTTTCCCGCCAACAGGACTCTGATCACTCCCGTTTACTCCTGTTTTTTTGCTGATATCGTCCAGCCCATTCCGTAGTCACAGGCTTGTGAGAATATCAGAATATCACCATGGAGTCAAGGTTATTCCCTGCTTCCCGGAGGGAATCCCGGGTGTGTCACGCGGCAGGTACTTGAATCGAGTCGGGAAATTTCGTACACTTCTGCCGGCGGAAAACCCATTGGGTTTTCTACCGGGAGTCCGCCATGTCCATTAACCGTGTCACCGAAGACCTGATAAAGTTTCGCCGGCCGGAAAGCCAGGTAAATCCCGATGTGTTGGAGGCCCTGCCTTTCCAGCCGACCGACCCAAACACCCGCATCGAGATTTCCAATCCGGAATTCACATCCCTCTGTCCCAAAACGGGACTTCCGGATTACGGAACCATCCGCATCCGCTATGTTCCCCGCAACAAGATCGTTGAATTGAAGTCCCTGAAATACTATTTTCTGCAATACCGTCAGACCGGGATATTTTACGAGCGCCTGACCCGCCTGATCCGCGACCATCTGGTCGCGCTTCTGGATCCGCTTGAGATTGAAGTAGAGGCCAGGTTTACTCCCAGAGGCGGGCTTTCCTCTACCATCACTTCCAGTTATCCGGCCGCACCTGCGGAATCACGCTGACCCGATGCGCTTGGGGGCCCCGCCAGGGTGGAAAAGACTTGCTGGTATTTTCGCCGGATCTCCGACCAGGCGTAATTTTCGTGAAAAAAGCGACGACCGTTCTCTCCCAGTTTTTCGCGCAGGGATTCGCTGGTGATCAGCCGCTCCCATATCGCCAGGAACTCTTCGTAACTGGTGTACCATAACCCTGCATTACTGCGCAGGCATTGCCCGCGCAACACTTCCGTGCGCCCATTTGCCATGACGGGTTTCCCCAGCGCCCATGCCTCCAGCGCCACCATGGACAGGGATTCGAACTGCGACGGGTTGATGAGAAAGGCACTCCCCTTCAAGGCATTGAATTTTTCCCTGTCCGGCATGAAACCCAGGTAGTGAATTCGGGGATGATCCGGAACCGGAATCCAGGCCTTGCCGATCAGGACAAGATGGAATTCATGCTGTGACTGCCTCTGCATACGAAGAAAGAAATCCAGTAGTTCGGGAACCCCCTTGTTTTCATCCAGGCGCCCGATATACACCGCATAAGGAGCACGGATCGCATGCCGTCGCAAAAAACCTTCCACATCGAAGCTATCGGGGATTTCCGAACCCACTCCCACGATCAGGCCTGGTACATGGTGATTATCGGAAACGCGATTGATCAGGGATTTCTCTTCGTGTGAGTTGTACACGATGGCGCCGGGAAAACGAAATGTGTCTCGAAACAAACGCAGGTACAGAACGGGGTCATGCTCAGCCGTGGGTACCAGGATGGCTTTGTCACGGAACAGGTTTACCCCGTGCCAGGAATGATAATAACGATAGGAGAAAAAGACAAACCAATCAAATTCCATTGCACGTTCCCGCAATGCATCCAACAGCTTGGGAACCAGTGGCCCTTCCTCTTCAAGCCAGCGCATCTCTTCTTCCAGGCTGTGTTCCAGTTGGAACACCCGGGCTTGAATTTGTCCGAATCGATGTGGATCCCGTTCTCGTTCAACCCGGAAGCGGTGAACCGGAATGCCGTTTATCTCGCAACTGCCGGCGGGAAAGTGGTGCTCCCAGGTTACATAGTTCAGGGCGGTCGTGGTGAAAACCTCTACTTTCACATCTTTGCATATCTTTTCCGCGATCAATCGCGCATGGTATTCCGCGCCGCCGTTGATCTCAATGCCGTAGCGTTGGACAACGATTCCGATCTTGTACATGATTTTGTCATTATACCACACCGGATCTCCCCCCCAAATGACAATTATCGTCACTTAATGGAAATCCTCGCCAAACAGCAATCGCCTATTTGCACGATATGATTGACCAATCAGGAGTTGGCCGAAAAATTGCTCTAAACAAATTGACCGGCAAAGGAGTCATGAGTGTGACCAAACACAACCGTGGATTCACGTTGATTGAGTTGTTGATTGTGGTGGCGATCATCGGCATTGTGGCCGCCCTGGCTGTTCCCAATCTGCTGGTGGCCTTGCAACGTTCCCGGCAAACCGCCACCATGAACGATATCCGCACCATCGGCCAGGCTGTAACTTCTTACGCGGCCGACCATGCCAGCGTCCCCGATATTTCGGGTACGGTGGCGGAACTGAATCAGCCCTGGTTCAGCAATTACTATCTCAAAACATTTCCCACCCGCGATGCCTGGGGATTCCCGATGAGGTATACGGCGGTGGAACTGACGTATTCAATTATTTCGCTGGGCAGGGACGGCAGCCCCGGACCGGACCCCCCGGAAGACTTTTACCGAGTCAGCCAGATGTGGCAATTCAATTACGATATCGTGTATTCAAATGGCACATTCACCCAATCCCCCCGGGTAAAGACCGGCAATTGATCCAGCGGAAAAACACGCGCAGTCACTTGGTCTGAACCGGAACCGAACCTCATCCGGCCCACGGCGCAAGCCTGCAGATCAATAGTAAAGGGAACGGGTGACTTTGTGCTTATAGGCTTCGTTGTTGAAAAGATAACCGTTGTTGTACAAGTGCAGCGCGCGCATCACATCACCCCTGGCCACCTGCAGATAATGTTTTAGAATGCGTACACCCAGGTCAATGTTGTAGGCAATCTCAAACAACCTTTTTGAATTGATGGACAGTTCATCTTTCCATACCGCGTAATTGATCTGCATCAGCCCGTACGCACCCGCGTTTGAAACCGCGTTGGGGCGAAAATCGCTTTCCACCTGGATCATGCTGATAACAAGGTCGGGATCCACACCGTATTGGCGGCTTTTGTGATAAACGACGTCAACGATATTGGCGAACTCCGGTTCGCGTTTGCGAAACACACTGTCCCGGTAACGAATCAAGTTGGTTTGCGCCACAGTGGAACGCAGAGAGTTCAGTTCTTTTTCTGTTTTCTGGAGGCGTGCCAGCAAAGCATCCGCCCGCAACTGGTTGGATTCATTTTTTTGCGCCACATCGAGCAGCGCAGAAAACAATACGGCGAAGGCCATTACAAACGGCACCAAAATGTAAAGAAATTTGGATTTCCTCATGATTGCCTCGCTCCTCTCTCTCCCTCTAGAACAAATATAGTGTGGATTTTACCAAAACACACTAAATATGTCAAATTTTGGGGGGTTGCCGGGATTTCCAGCTGAGGTTGAATTCTATCACAAATCCCGGCTGCATTCAAGTCATTGCCGGAATCCGCCCGTTCCGGATCCGCCTTTTTCGCGATTGGATTGGGGAAACGAGTGATGCGGCTCCAAATCGATTGTGTTAAAATCACTGGAGACAAGCCCGCTTCTGGTTGATGCAGGCCGAAAGGAGTCAACATGCCCATATTGCGCAAACGTGCCCTGATCAGTGTATTCGATAAACACAATATTGCAGACGCAGCCCGGATTCTTTGCCAAAACAACTGGGAGATTCTCTCAACGGGAGGTACTGCCGCTCACTTGCGCCAGCACGAGATTCAGGTTACGGATGTGGCCGAATTAACCGGTTTCCCGCAAATTCTGGACGGTCGCGTAAAAACACTTCACCCCTTGATCTTCGGCCCTATCCTGGCGCGGGATGATGCGAATCACCGCCAACAGTTGGAGACGCGAAACAGCCGTTTCATCGACCTCGTGGTGGTCAATTTCTATCCCTTTGAACAGGCTCTGAAAGACCTGGACGCAAGCGAAAGGGAGATGGTGGAAAAAATCGATATCGGGGGCC
>JAFGNX010000117.1 GCA_016926835.1 Candidatus Aminicenantota bacterium
AACTTGATTTAATAGCATACGACACTCTCTCAATACACCCCTGAGCACTTCCGTACACAACTTTTGAATATAACTCAAAGGGAACAGGTATCAGGTGACAGGAAAAATCAGTGAAAAGGTAAAAGTCGAAAGTTGAAAGTAAAAGCCGAATAAGGCACCAAAAATGCCTTGCGATTCCGCTCTTTTCCTGTTTTTTTATTCGTTCTTCCTTATTCATTATTCGGAATTTCTTGATTTTCATCACAGACCCGAAAGGGTCCTCATCACCAGGGCGCTTCGCGCCTCATCACAAGCACTCGTGAGTTCTCATCACAAGGCTTTGTCTGTTTTCTTTCGACTTTTAGCTTTAGACTTTCGACTCAGTCTCCCCTCGCCTCTTGCCTCTTGCCAATAGCCTCTATATTTCACACTCCATACCGGTATGGTATACTGCATCTATGAAAAAGGGCTTCACCCTCGCAGAGATCCTGATCGTCATGGCTTTGATAGGGATTCTGGTGGCCATTCTGATTCCCAACTATTCCGCATCGGTCAAACGGGCCAAAGAGTCCGTATTAAAAGAAAACCTCTTTCAGATTCGCGATGCCATTGAAAAATACACCTACGACAAACACAAATACCCGACCAGCCTGGAAGATCTGGTCCGCCATCGATACCTGAAACGCATACCGGAAAATCCCTTTACAAATAAGGCGGACTGGATTCCCGTATACTACGAACCCGCGGAAGACGAAGACTACGACCCCGATCTGGCTCAAGCCATCGTGGACGTACGCGTCAACATTTCTTCCGGAGAACAACAACCCGGCCGCTATGAAAACTGGTAATCGCCGTACCCGCGGATACGTTTTGCTGGCGGCGTTATTTGCCGTGCATATTGCCGCTGTTTTCATGCTGATGGGCCGTGCCCGTTGGCAAACCGTGATCCGTCGTGATCTGGAGGCCGAGTTGGTCTTCCGCGCCCGCCAGTATGTCCGGGCCATTGAAAGTTACGCACGTGAACACCTCAATCAGACGCCGCCCAGTTTGCGTATTCTCGAAGAGGAAAATCATATCCGGCGCCTGTACACAGACCCGCTTTCGGCCACCGGGGAATGGAACCTGGTCATGAAACCGGGCTCCGGCAGCAAGAAACTGCTGATTGTGCCCCTGAGCGCAGTGGGGAGGTTTCTCACCGAGGCCAGTATTGTCGGGGTCTGTTCCACCTCACCGGAATCGGGCTTCATGGAATACCGCGGCCGCAAGCGCTACAATGAATGGGCCTTTTACCTCGGAGAAGATCCCGAAGAAGAAATGCCGGCGCTGGAGTACGCGGGAGGCGCATGAAACAGGTCCTTATCCTGGCCGCGGAGAACTCTGCGGAAACGTACGGCGTTGAAGTCGCGAACGCGCTGCGCCGGCGCGTTCCCGAAATCCGCCTGTTCGGCGTGGGCGGAGACAGGTTCCGCAAAATGGGCGTGGACCTGATTCATCACAACCGTGATTTCGCCGTTGTGGGCGTATTTGAAATTCTGTCACAACTGGCGCGATTTCACCGGCGCATGCGCCAAATTGTTCGCGAAGCGGTAAAACGCAAGGCCGACGCCGCTTTGCTGATCGATTACCCCGACTTTAATCTGAGACTGGCCCGCCGCCTGAAAAAAGCGGGTATTCCCGTTTACTATTACATCGCGCCCACGGTCTGGGCATGGCGTCCCGGCCGAATCCATCAATTGCGCCGGCACACCGACCACCTTTTCATTATTTTCCCATTTGAAAAAAAGATTTTTCGCGATGCGGGCGTCAGACATACCTATACCGGTCATCCGTTGCTTTCGATGGTTTCGGTGCGCACTCCCCGGGAACGTTTCCGCCGCAGCCACGGAGTCGATCCCGACACCCACATGGTTACACTGCTTCCAGGATCGCGACCGTCCGAAGTGGACCGCCTGCTGCCAGCCATGCGCAAAGCAGTTGAGCAACTGGCCCTGACCCGCGAGCTGTCGGTCTTTTTGTTGCAGGCAGACCACATCAGCAACACGCAGGTCCAGGCCCTGTTGTCCGGTTCATCAATAAACATTCGGGTGCTTTCTCAAGAGGAGCGCTTTGACTTGATCAACGCATCGGACCTGGTCTTATCCACCTGCGGAACATCCAACCTGGAAATCGCCCTGTTGGGAGTTCCTTTTGTGGCCGGTTACCGGGTTTCTCCCATGACGTACCGGCTGCGTTTTCTGCTGAAAATTCACCGCTATTCCATTGTCAATATCCTGGCCGGCGGGGATGTGGTCGCGGAATTGATCCAGGACGATTTTACTCCTGAGAACCTGGTGATCCAGGCGCTCAGGATTCTCGACCATCCGGAACATGCCGCCGCCATGCGCCGCCGATTATCGGAAGTGACCCGCTCTTTGTCCCGTGACGGTGACGCCGCCGATATCATTGCCGCCCGCATGGTTTCGGACCTTCACAGCCATGATTGACATTCAAACATCACTGTGATATTCGAAAAACAAAGTCATGGGAACCGTTATAGGAATTGACCTGGGCACCACCAATTCCGTAGTGGCGTACACGGAAGGGAAGTCCCCAGCCATCGTGCTGTCGGAAGAAGGAGACCGGATCCTCCCCTCGGTTGTGGCTTTCACCCGCAAAGGAGAGCGACTGGTAGGCAATCCGGCCAAGAGTCAATTGATCATCAATCCCGCCAACACGGTCCACTCGGTCAAACGCCTGATGGGCAAGCGCTATTCCGAAGTGGCGCCCTACCTCTATCAGTTCAGTTATGCAATTGTTGAAGGGCCCGAAGACAGCCTCAAGATTTCGTTAAACGGCAACCTCTTCTCGCCGGAAGAAATCTCGGCCATGATCCTGCAGAAACTGAAGGAGTCCGCTGAGCAATACCTGGGTGCGGCGGTTGACGGCGCCATTATAACCGTACCCGCCTATTTCGATGATTCCCAGCGCCAGGCCACCCGGGATGCCGGCCGCATCGCCGGCCTGGAGGTCAAACGCATCATCAACGAACCCACCGCTGCAGCCCTCTCTTTTTCCCTTGACCTGGGTGGAAAACGTTCCGTGCTGGTTTATGACTTCGGCGGTGGAACCATCGACATATCGGTTCTGCAAGTAGAGCAGGAGATCATCAAGGTCATGGCCACGGCCGGAAACACCAACCTTGGGGGAAACGACTTCGATATCATGTTGTGCAAACTGCTTTTGGACGAAATCCATGAGCAGTACGGCCTGGACCTGTCCGAAGACAAGTTGGCGGTTCAACGACTCCGCGACGCCTCGGAAAATGCCAAGAAAGAATTGTCGTCACTGGAATCCACTGAAATCAACCTGCCGTTCATCGCCGAATCCAATGACGGCCCGATCCATTTTTTAAAGTACATCACGCGCTCGGAATTCGAAAACCTGATCGCGGACAAAGTGGAAAAAACACTGCAGATCTGCGGCGTTTGCCTGCAGCGCGCGCAGGTTAAAAAGAACGATATCCAGGATGTACTGCTGGTAGGCGGATCCACGCGGATCCCCATTGTCCAGGCCAAAGTTCAGGAATATTTCGGCATGCCTCCCAACCGCAAGGTCAATCCCGACGAAATCGTGGCCATGGGGGCCGCCCTTCAGGGATCGATCATTTCCGGAGAAAGTCGCGACATCCTATTGCTGGACGTCACTCCCCTTTCACTTGGCGTCAAAACTTTCGGGGGGGCGTTTACACGAGTGATTGACGCCAACACCACCATTCCCTGCAACCGCAGCCTGGTCTTCTCCACAGCTGAAGACAACCAGCGCGAAGTTGAAATCAGCATCTACCAGGGTGAAAGGGAGATCGCAGAAGAAAACAAACTCCTGGGACGCTTCCTCTTGAAGGGGATCCGTGAAGCGCCCAAAGGAGTACCCCGTATTGAAGTGACGTTTAATATCGACATCAACGGCATCCTCATGGTCAGCGCTGTGGACTTGTCCACCCGCAACCAGAAGCAAGTAGTGGTCTCCCATTCCGGTCTGCTCAGCGAGGAAGAAATTGAAAAACTGCGTGAGAATGCCGCGAAATACGCCGAAGAGGATCACCGCCGCCTCGGCGTCATTCGCGCCCGCAACCGCCTGCTCAATGAAATCTACACAGCGGAACAATTCCTGGAATCCCCGGCCATAACGGGAGACCTGAAAGAGACCGCCGCTGAACTGCTCAACCGCGCCCGCATTCTCTCCACCGGAGAAGATGCCGCCGCCATGGAAACGCTCAACGCCAACCTCCTGCAGGTGAACGAACAACTGAAATCCCAGACCCGTGATAAAGAAAGCGCGCCCGCACCAAAAAAAACGCCTTCAAGTGATACCCGCCCCTTAAAGATACCGGAAAACTAAGCCGGGAAACTCTTTTCAATGCAGGCCGAGGTTGTGCTATAATCATTTTTCAGCTGGAGGCCGAATTCATGAGTACCTTCTACATAACAACGCCCATTTACTACGTCAACGATATTCCCCATATCGGACACGCCTATACCACCATCATGGCGGACGCAATCACGCGGTTTCGCCAGGCTGAAGGGCACCAGACCTACTTCCTGACCGGAACCGACGAACACGGCCAGAAAATCGAGAAAAGTGCCGAGGCGCAGGGCATCACGCCCAAGATCCTGGCCGACAGAGTGGTTGAACGGTTCAAGGATTTGTGGCGGGTACTGGATATCCGTTATGACCGTTTCATTCGCACCACCGACGCGGATCACGTTGCCGGAGTTCAGCATCTGTTCCGCAAAGTACTTGAAAAGGGTGACATATATCCGGGTGACTACCGGGGGCATTACTGCGTTTCCTGCGAGGGGTACGTTCCCGAAACCGCACCCGAGGCTGCTTCCGGCAACAAGATCTGTGCCGATTGCGGCAAAGAGACCGAGTTGCTTACCGAACGCTGCTATTTCTTCCGCCTGTCCGCATATGAAGAACGTTTGCTCTGTTTTTACAAAGACAATCCGGATTTTATTCGCCCTGCGTCCCGCATGAACGAAGTGGTTTCATTCGTCAAAATGGGCCTGAAGGATCTATCCATCACCCGTTCCACGGTAAAGTGGGGAGTACCGGTGCCGGATGATCCGGAACAGACCATCTACGTGTGGTTTGACGCCCTGTCCAATTACATCACCGCTCTGGGGTATCCCGACGCCACCGCCGACTTCGCGCGTTTCTGGCCCGCTGACCTGCACGTAATGGCCAAGGATATCCTGCGTTTTCATGCCGTTTACTGGCCCGCCTTCCTCATGGCGGCCGACCTGGAACTCCCCCGCAAAGAACTCATTCACGGCTGGTGGTTGAAAGATGAAAAAAAGATGTCCAAGTCCCGGGGCAATGTACTCGACCCGCATATCCTTCTCAAATACTTCCCGGCGGATGCCATACGCTACTTCCTGATGCGCGAGGCCCCCATCGGCGCGGATGCCAATTTCTCTCACCAGGGATTTATCACCCGCATCAACACCGAGTTAACCAATGACTGGGCCAACCTGATTTCCAGGGTCGGCGGCATGGTCAGCCGCTACTTCAGCAACCGCTTTCCCGGACAAGCCGATTACTCGGCTGCGGAAGAAGAGTTGCGGGAGGACTACCTGGAGTTGGAGAATGAAGTCCGATCCCATTTCGATGCCTATGCATTCAACCGCGGCCTGGAACGGATCATGGAATATGTCAACCGCTTGAACCGCTATATCGTGGAATCGGAACCCTGGAAGATGGCCGGCCAGGAAACCCTTCAACCCAGGTTGGAAGCCGTACTCAAGACCCTTGTGCGGGCGATCCTGTCGGCGAACGCCCTGCTGGCACCGGTGATTCCCCGCAGTGCCGCTCGCGTAAGAGAGTTTTTCAACCACGCGGGTGAGGGGTTCGGCTGGAAAGATCCGGGCGAAAAATTCGCGGTCCGTGATGTGGAACCCCTGTTCCCCAGAGTGGACCCCAAGCAGTTTTTTGCTGAAGAACTTCAGGATTCTCATCCTTCCCCATCACCAAAGGAGGCTCAAATGAACGAAAAACCCCAAACCCCGGAAGGCGTCATCAGCTTTGACGAATTCAAGAAAGTACGCATGGTGGTGGCCCGCGTGGTTGCGGCCGAAAAAGTGGAAAAAACAGACAAATTGCTCCGCCTCACCGTGGATACGGACAGCGATACCCGCACCCTGGTGGCGGGAATCGCGCAGTATTACACCCCGGAAGAACTGGTGGACCGCAAGATCATCATCGTGGCCAACCTGCAACCCGCTACCATCCGCGGCATCGAATCCAGGGGCATGATCCTGGCCGCGTCCGACAAAGACGGACGCCCCTACATTCCGGTGATTCCTGAAGAGACCCCGGTCGGCGCCATCATGCGTTGAGCCCGGGATCTGCTTTTTTTCAATCGAGCTCATTCGCAGACATTGCATCCCGGAAAACCGCCACGTTTCAATCTAAAAAACCCTTTGCCGACACGCATGATGCGGCGGGGACGCGGTCACCCGCGCCCCCACCTTCAGATTGCGTGCTTATCTGATGCGATTCAGAATCCCAATTCCTTCAGGATATGGGCGGCCTTGCCGATCTTCTCGGTGACGAACAGCACGTAACGGATGTCAACGGAAATGGTGCGCTGCTTCTCGTTGTCGTACTGCCAGTCGCCGTTCATGGCTTCCCAGTTGCCGTCAAACGCGATACCGATCATTTCACCCCGGGCGTTGAGCACGGGACTGCCGCTGTTTCCGCCGGTGATGTCGCAACGATGCACGAAGGCCACGGGAACGTCACCCAGGTCGGGATCCATCCAGCTGCCGAAGTCTCCGGCGGCATGGACTTTGCGCAACGCCTCGGGGGCGTCAAACGGCTCCTCTCCGGTATGCTTCTCGATCACCCCGGTAAGGGTGGTAAAGGGTTTGTAATACACGGCGTCCCGGGCCTGGTAACCGGCCACTTTGCCGTAAGTGAAACGCAGCGTGCGGTTGGCATCCGGGTACAGCATTCCCCCTTTCCAGGCGGTGAGGGCCTCAATGTACTGCTTGCGCAGTTCCGAGATCTCGGCGTCAAACTTCTCGTTCTTTTTGCGCATCACCTCTGATTCCGGATACAGCCCGGCCGCCAGGTTGATAAAGGGGTCGTCGAGGGCTTTCAACTTCGCAGTGGTCATGCCCTTGGCAAACAGGGTTTTGACAAACTCCACGTCTTTGAGTTTTGTGTCTTTATAGGCCTTTTCAACAAATGCTTCTTTGCCTTGATTGAGAATCGATTCCAATGCCGCTATCCGCTGTCCCTTGGGAAGGGCGTCCGCTTTCTCCAGGGCCAGGGTCAGCATGGCCTTGTCCGAGGGTTCATAATAGGCCATCAACATGAAATGCAGTCGCGAAACGGCGCGGGCGATCTCCTTTTCCGAAAAGGCGGGGTCCCGTTCTTTTTCAGGTTTGGCCCGCTCTTCAGCCAGGTTGTAGATCTGGATTCCCAGCCCCATCATGGTGCCCCCCAGCATGCGCGAGAGCATGAACGCGTCATCATAATCTCGGGTCTCCGCCCTTTGGGCATACAGGGCCCCGATCCGGTCCAGAAGATTGCCGTATCGGGCTTTCATCTTTTCATCGCCTTGAATGAACGCAGCCAACTCCTTTTCCTGTTGTCTTTTGCGTGCCAGGAAATCGATGCGTTTCATGTCCTCGATTTTGCCCTGGTAATTTTTCATTACGTTGTTCAGTCCCTTGATCATGCCCGCCACTTTCATTTTGGCGATCATGGAATCTTTTTCAAAGGATTCCAGCAGGGTGATGACTTCCTGGAACAAATTGATGCGGTCGGGATAATTGTGATTCAGGTTTTCGTCCACCGAATAGGAGGTGCGGTAGCGGGTGGTGGATCCCGGGTAACCGAGGATAAAGGTCTGGTCCCCCTCCTTCAGGTGGGATCTGGAGAGGCGGATCCAGTTGTCCGTCTTCAGCGGCACATTGTCTTTGTGGAACTTGCGCCCGGAGCCGTCGGGGCCCGTGTAGATGCGCATAAAGGAAAAATCCCCCGTATGTCGCGGCCACATCCAGTTGTCCACATCACCCCCGTAGTTGCCGATGGCCTTGGGTGGAACGTACACCACACGTACGTCGTCGTAACGCTTGTGCACGAAGAGGTAGTACTTTTTGCCGTTGTACATGGAGGCGACGCGGGCCGTAAGATCGGGTTTGCCTTTTTCGATCTTTTCTTTCATGTTCTGCATGCGGCGCTTGATCGCCTTGTCCCGCTTGACCAGGTCCCGGATGCGGTCGTAGCGTTTGAACTGGTCCGTTACGTCTTTCATGTACCGGAACACTTCCGCGGAATATCCGGGCGCTTCTATCTCCTGGGAAAGGTCTTTGGCCAGGAACCCGTTGGTGATCAGGTCCACACCCTTGGTGGAAGCCCGCTGCACGGCGCCGAACGCCACGTGGTGATTGGTCAGCACCAGGCCGTTGGGAGAAACAATCTCCGACGTGCCACCGAATCCCAGCACCAGGCAGTTTACCAGGCTGGGCTTTTCCGGTGTATAGATTTCAGCGGCACTGATTTCAAATCCTTTTTTTTCCAGTTCGAGTTGATGCAACTGATCGAGCAGCCACATGCCTTCCTCGGCCTGGAGAAAGACACCGACACATGCTACCATCAGTAGCAAGACAAGTACTTTTTTCATGTCACTCTCCTGAGATAATGCGTGAGAGCATGAGCGATCTCACACAATGCAATACGCAATAACGCCCGGAGAAGTTTTCTCTGGAGGCAATCCCATAAGTCCACCCTGATGATGCCTTCTTGGCGGCTGACGCGCAGCAACCACGAAGGCACCGGCTTCAGTTGAATCCGCCATACCTGTGAAACCTCACCGCCCGGACTCACGTATTGAATTACATGGGAATTCCGCTAGGGGGAAATAGATGAAAATCCTGGTAAAGACGTTAACCATTTTACTGTTCCTTTTCCTGGTAACCGGGGGTTACGCCCTGCCCGGCTCAGATACGAAGAGCCGGGTAATTCCGGAATTGTTGAGTCCGGACAGCATCAATCTGGACGACAAACAGATTTACATCACCGAGGGGCCCAAGGTCCGCATCTTTAAACGTGACAACCTGGAACAGGTGGCCGTGTTCGGCAAGGCCGGTGAGGGTCCGCAGGAATTTCGCATACTCCCGGGCCTGCCCCTGATCCTGAATGTGGAAGGGGATGAGTTGATGGTAAACAGTTTCGGTAAGGTGTCGTTTTTCTCCAAGTCCGGCAAGTTCCTGCGGGAACAACGCACCCAGGCCGGGTTTATCATCATGGCTCAGCCATTCGGCGAAAACCTCGCTTGTTGGGGACTGGCATTCGAGGATCAGACCCGTCTGCGCACCATTGACCTGTACGACCGGGAGTTGAAAAAACTGCGGAACCTCGTCAAGCAGAAAGACGAATTCCAGGCACCGGGACAGGGCATGGACATCCTGTCCTCATCCTTTACTTACTCGGTGTTGGGGGACCGGTTGTGGGTGGCCCATTCCCCGGACCCGCTGATCCATACTTTTGATCTTGAGGGTGGTGCCGCGGAAACAATCCGGCTGGATATTCCCCGGCGCGACATGACCCGGGCCGACGAGGAAACCATCGTAAACTTCCTGAAAACAGACAAGAACACTCGCGAGCAATTCGACCTGCTCAAGCCCATCCGTTTCCACGACCAATATCCCGCCATCATGGCCATTTTCGCGGCCCAGGGAAAAATGTACGTCATGACCTGGCAGCGCCGGGAGGGCCGCAATGAAGTGCTGGTCGTAAACAAAGAAGGAAAAACGGAACGTACGCTGTGGCTGCCCATGGCCTACCTGAACGCCCTGGCGCCGGCGCCCTTCGCCATCCACGACAACCAGCTCTTTCAATTAAAGGAAAACGATGATGAAGAGTGGGAGCTTCGCATCACCCCCATCCGGTAACCGTGCCGTCTAGTATCCGATGGCGCAGCCGTCTTTGCGGGATTCCGATCCCCCCAGGAGCACGCCGCGTTCATGGTCGATCCAGATGCCCTGG
>JAFGNX010000118.1 GCA_016926835.1 Candidatus Aminicenantota bacterium
AGAGTTGAAAAGAAAGGTGACAGGTGGCAGGTGACAGGAAGACAGGAAAAATCAGTGAAAAGGTAAAAGTCGAAAGTTGAAAGTAAAAACCAAATATGGCACCAAAATGCTTTGCCAGTTCGGTTTTTTCTGCCTTTTTATTGATTCGTTCTTACTCCTTATTCAAAGTATGCCCTGCCTCCATCGCCCATAGCCCTTTTTGGCCCTTGTAGAAAGTAGAAGGTAGAATGTAGAAAAAGCGGCTTCCGCATGCTGTTTTTACTTTTCACTTTTATCTTTTCACTCGTGTGCCCTCTGGGTATTTCACTTTTTATCCTGCCTCCTGTCTCCTGTCACCTGCCACCTGTCCCCTTCTTCATTGTTCTTGACACCATGACGGGATTGGGCGACAATGCGGCCTGGAGATTCTCATGGAAAGCGATACCACTCCGTTTGCTCAACCCGATCTGGATCCCTGGTTGCGTCGACGCTGGAAAGGTCCCAAGTTGTGGATCGGCCTGTTCATGCTGGCGGCGTTTGCCTTGTTGTACTGGATATACAATCAGCGCGTGGTCAAAGCTTCTTTTTCAGACAAGGAGCTCCAGGCGGCGGTCGAGTTCTTTTCCATTTCCTCGACATGGACCGTGAAAGAAACAGTCGACACCGAGGATTTTCAGGGCGTTATCGTGGTTCCACGCATATCTTTCCGGGTGCGGAACCGGGGCGAACGGGAATTGGGCCCGCTTTTTCTTCTGGGAGTATTCAGTTTCATGGATACGGGAAAAACCATGGGAGAAGGCTACGGCATGTTTCTGAAAGACCCCGTGCCGCCCGGGGGCGAGAGCGAGCGCATCACCCTGACCAGCGCCTTCGGCTACCGCGCCTCCTCGGCGGATGCCTTCGAGCGCAACCGCACCGACTGGCGCCGGTCCTATGTAGAGGTCTTTGCCCGTTCACGCAGTTCCAAATTGAAGTTTATCAAGTCTTTCTACATCAGCCAGAGAATAGAAGGTGTGAACATCGATGTCCGCATCGGCGGATAAATACGCCGACAATCCCGGCGTTGCCGTATGGATGGATTGGATATAGAGGAGGCGATGCATGCAACCCGATTCCGCAGCAGCGGGGCATAAAGGCAAAAACATCCGTTCCGATTGCTGGGTCAATCTGATTCCCCGGGAATCCGGAGGGATAAGTATCGACCTGCAGTCCAAGGTGGAAGTATTGTACGGAGAATCAATCCGGGCCCTGGTTCTTGACATGATGGCGTTTTTCAAGATTGAGAACGCAACTTTGGAAATCATCGACTCGGGAGCGGTACCCTTCGTGATCATGGCCCGGGTGGAAGCCGCGGTGAGGCGCCTCGGGCTGGCCGGCAACAAGCAGTACCTTCCCGATTGGAATGAATCGCCGCCTGCCAGCCGGCGTGAGCGCTTTCGGCGTTCCCGGCTGTATCTGCCAGGCGACCAGCCCAAGCTTTTTCTGAATGCGGCGGTTCACGGTGCGGATGGCCTGATCCTGGACCTGGAAGATTCAGTCGCGCCTGAGCATAAAGAAGACGCCCGGATCCTGGTACGGAATGCCTTGAGAGCTATGGATTTCATGGGCGCTGAGCGCATGGTGCGTATCAACCAGTTACCTCTCGGCCTGAAAGACCTGGACATGATCGTTCCCCAGAAGGTGGACATGATCCTGGTGCCCAAGGTGGAAAGCCCGGCCCAGCTGTTTGAAGTGGATCGCAAGGTGGATGAAGTACTGGCGCGTGAAAAAATAAACAAGGAGCGCCCGCTTTTCCTCATGCCCATCATCGAGAGCGCAGGCGGGGTTGTGAACGCCTCGCTGATCG
Organism: Candidatus Aminicenantota bacterium; assembly: GCA_016926835.1. GTDB lineage: Bacteria > Acidobacteriota > Aminicenantia > UBA2199 > UBA2199 > UBA876. The sequence continues at coordinate 1,826 of JAFGNX010000118.1, forward strand.
CCTCTGCATCGGAGCGCATCGCCGCCCTGGCAATCGGCCTGGAAGATTATACTGCGGATATCGGTACCCGCAGGACGGCTGAAGGACGGGAGAGCTTTTTTGCGCGTTCCATGCTGGTTAATGCCGCCCGGGCTGCCGGAGTGCAGGCCATTGACACGGTGTTTTCCGATGTGGCCGATATGGAGGGACTCCGCCAGAGCGTACTGGAAGCCCGGGGGCTGGGTTTTGACGGCAAGGGATGCATCCATCCGCGCCAGATCGCGGTGATCCATGGCGCCATGGCCCCTGAAGCGGCGGAAATTGAAAAGGCCAGGAAAATCGTCCTGGCTTTTGAGGCGGCGGAGAAGGAGGGACGGGGAGTGGTTTCCCTGGGCAGTAAGATGATCGACCCGCCCGTGGTCAAGCGTGCGTTACGAACCATTGACATTGCAGAGAGAGAAGGCTTGTTGCCCGGGAAATGGCGCGATGGCCTGGAAACAGAAGATGGGGACAGTGGAGGTGAGCAATGAGCCGCAGAAAGGAAAAAAGTGAACGCAATGCCGCCGGGCGCATGGTTCCCCTGGAAGTGAACGGGTTGCCCCAGGTTCCTTTTCAAGGTGTGGGAAAATTTCGCCCCACCGGCAACAAAGCCGCGCCACCTCTACGCACCTGTGCCGATTACCCCGATTCCGGCGATAAGCGGGTGGCGGATATCAAAACCGCCCTGGAACGTTGCGGTATCCGTGACGGTATGACCATCTCCACCCATCACCACCTCCGGGATGGCGACTTCGTGGCCAACATGGTATTTGATGCCGCGGCGGAACTGGGAGTCAAGGACCTGCGCTGGTTCCCCAGCGCCTCTTTTCCCGTGCACGCCCCCAATATCCGTCATTTGGAGTCCGGGGTGATCCACCACATCGAGGGCAGCATGAACGGTCCCCTGGGAGACTATTGTTCCCAGGGAAAGATGCGGGGCACAGCAGTGCTGCGGTCTCACGGCGGACGCTGGCAGGCCATCCAGGATGGCGAGGTCCACATCGACATCGCCGTGATCTCCGCACCCTCCGCTGACCCCTTCGGCAACGCCAATGGTTTGCGGGGCCCCGCGGCCTGCGGCCTGCTGGGGTTTGCACTGGCGGATTCCCGCTATGCCGACCGCGTGGTCGTGGTCACGGACCATCTGGAGCCGTTTCCCTGCATTCCCTGGCAGATCCAGGGCAATGACGTGGACTTCGTGGTGGAAGTAGACAGTATCGGTGATCCGCAAAAAATCATCTCCGGCACCACCCAGCTGACCCGCAGCCCCGACCGGCTGCACATTGCGGAACTGGCGTTGAATTTCGTGACCGCCGCCGGACTCGTCAAAGACGGTTTCTCTTTTCAGGCCGGAGCCGGCGGCACCAGCCTGGCCTTCGCCATCTTTCTGCGGGATTTCATGCGTGCGCACAACATTCACGCCCGTTTCATGCGCGGCGGTTCCACCCGCTACATGACGGGTATGCTTGAAGAAGGACTGGTGGACTTCCTGTTGGACGGCCAGACCTTCGATTTGGAAGGCGTGCGTTCCATGCGCGAAAATCCCGCCCACCAGGACACGAGTCCGTTTACCTCGTATAACTTTCATGGAAAAGGCAATTTCGCCTCCATGTTGGATATCGTGATCCTCGGCGCCACGGAAGTGGATCTGGATTTCAACGCCAACGTGGTGACCCATTCCGACGGCAAACTCCTTCACGGAATCGGCGGCTGGCAGAACTGCCTGTTCGGAAAAACGGTGATCCTGCCCATTCCCCTTTTCCGGGACCGCATCCCGGTGGTGGTGGACCGGGTGACCACGCTGTGTGGTCCCGGCGAACTGATCGACGTGGTGGTCACCGAACGCGGCATCGCCGTCAATCCCCGCCGCACGGACCTGTTGGACGCGGTACGGGAAGCGGGTTTGCCCTTACGAACGATTCAAGAGCTGAAAGAGGAAGCGGAGCGCGTCTGCGGCGGTGCCCCGGCCAAACCGGAACTGCTGGACAAGACCATTGCCGTGATCAAGTGGGTGGACGGTACCCTGATCGACGCGGTCAAGCAGGTAAAAACGTAAAGTTGAAAAGTTAAAAAAAGGTGACAGGTATCAGGTGACAGGTGTAGGGGCGGCCCCCCGTGGCCGCCCATGGCGAGAGGCGAGTGGCAATTGGCAAAGGAAGATGAGGCAACAGGCGTACGGGCGGGTTTACACTCGCCCGTAAATTCTCAACTGCCTCAACTTTTTATATTGTTAGGAACATTTAGATTTTGGTCATTTGAATTTGTTTGGGATTTGGAATTTGGAATTTCGGATTTCAGTCCCCAATGACGCTCGCGCAGAAAGCTGATGACACGAGCGTAGCGAGTAAATAACAAGCACTTAGGATTACCCAATGACCAGATCGATTTCCCTCTTCAACTTTCCAACTCTCCAACTTTTTTTCAGTACTCTTCTAAGTGGTTGAACTCGGCGTCCTCCACCCATCTTTGGGGGCGGTGTAGGAATTCGATCATGTTTTCGAT
>JAFGNX010000119.1 GCA_016926835.1 Candidatus Aminicenantota bacterium
GACCTGATCCGCTTTCGCGTTCGTGAGATCCTGTTGGTATCCAGTTATTACGATGCTTTCGTGCTGGAAGAAGACGGCCGGCTTTCGGAAAGAATCTTCGGCGAATACATCGACCTGAACCTGCGTTTCGTACCCCGGATCCATCGGGCATCAACGGCTGAAGAAGCCTTTCGAGCCCTGGAAAAAGGGCGTTTTGACCTGGTGATTACCATGACCCGGATCGCGGACATGGATCCGCTTGAATTCGGCGCGCGGGTCAAGGAAACAAATCCCCACATTCCGGTCGTCCTGCTTACCTATGAATGGGTGGGGCAGGAAATGCAGCAGAAACTGCGAGCAAGTTCGAGTATTGACCGCGTCTTTTTCTGGTCCGGAGATACCCGCATCCTGCTTGCCATTATCAAGTACATCGAGGATCTGAAAAATGTGGAGAACGATACCCGCCTGGGCGTGCGGGTGATCCTCTTGATCGAGGATTCTCCCAAGTACTTTTCCATCTTCCTGCCCATTCTGTATACGGAGATCATGACCCAGACGCGTGTCCTGATTTCAGAAGGCGTCAACGATCTGCACCGCCTGTTGCGCATGCGTGCCCGCCCCAAGATTCTGCTGGCCGAAACCTTTGAGGAGGGTTATGAGCTCTACCAGCGGTTTCGGGAAAACCTGCTGGGCGTGATTTCGGATATCCGGTTTCCGCGTGAAGGCCGCATCGACAAAGAGTGCGGCTTTCGCGTGGCGCGCATGATTAAAGCGGATACCCCCGACCTGCCTTTCCTGATCCAGTCTTCCAACGAAGAGAACCGCACCCGGGCCGAGCAGCTCAACCTGGATTTCCTCAATAAGAACTCACCGCATCTTTTGCAGGAACTCAGCCGGTTTATCCTGGGAAACTTCGGTTTCGGCGATTTCGTTTTCCGCATGCCCGACGGGCGGGAAGTGGGGCGCGCGCACAATATGCACGAATTCGCCAAGCTGGTCCAGATGGTGCCGGACGAGTGCCTGGAGTACCATGCGGAGCGCAACCACATCTCAATCTGGTTGCGCGCCCGGACCGAATTTGAAGGGGCGGAAGCATTGCGGCCCAAGCGGGTAACAGATTTCGCGGATACCGCAGAGTTGAGACGCTTTATCTACCGCGCCATCCAGGGCCTGATGGTTCGCAACCGTTCCGGTGTGATTCTGGATTTCCAACAATCGCTGTTGGATTGCCGCGAGTCCTTTATCCGCCTCGGCAGCGGTTCCCTGGGCGGTAAGGCGCGGGGGATTGCTTTTCTCAACACCCTGTTGGCCAAAACCGGACTGGCCGATCATTTTCCGGGTATGCGCTTGCGTACGCCGCATACGTTCGTCATCTGCAGTGATGTGTTTGAAACCTTTATGGCGGCCAACAAACTGATCAACGAAGCCATCGAAACCACGGACAACCAGCGCATCGCACGCCGGTTCCTGCGCGCCGAATTGCCCGGAAGCATCGTGGCGGATCTGGAAATCCTGTTGAGAAACATCCGCTATCCCCTGGCCGTGCGCTCTTCCAGCCTGCTGGAGGATTCCCAGACCCTGCCGTTTGCCGGTCTTTACGCCACCTACATGTTGCCCAACAACCACAAGCACCTTTCCGTGCGCATGCGGCAACTGGAGCGTGCCATCAAACTGGTTTTCGCGTCGGTTTTCTTCCGCTCTCCCAAGGAGTATGTGCGCAACACCAATTTCCGCATTGAAGAAGAAAAGATGGCGGTGATCATTCAGCAGGTGGTAGGACAAGCGCACAACCAGCGATTCTATCCGGTGGTTTCCGGGGTGGCCCAATCCTTCAATTACTATCCGGTTTCCTACCAGAAACCGGAGGACGGGGCCGTGGAACTGGCTTTGGGATTGGGAGCCACGATCGTTGAGGGCGCTCGCACCTGGCGTTTTTCGCCGCGTTATCCCCATCTGCCGCCACCTTATGCGGGCGTGGATGAATTCCTCAAAAAAACCCAGAATTTTTTCTGGGCGCTGTCTCTGGAAAAAAGCGACATCAACATCATGGCGGATGAACGCCATACCCTACAACGTCTCGACCTGTCCGCGGCTGAAGAAGACGGGACTTTATTCCACGTGGGCGGTACGTATTCCCTGGCGGATGACCGCATCACGGACAGCCTGTCGGCTGAGGGTCCCCGCGTTGTGACCTTCGCGCCCCTGCTGAAGCAACGCCGACTGCCGTTGGCGGAGGTATTGCAGGATGTGCTGCGCACGGGAAGGAGCGCGTTCGGTTCCCATGTTGAAGTGGAATTCGCCCTGGATATCCCTTCCCGGGGAAAGGATCTGCCTGAATTACATCTATTGCAGATACGCCCCATGGTCACCGGAAAAGAGAAGCTGGAGATCACGCTGGAATCGGAAGAGCCGACGCGAGTCTTATGCCGCTGTGAACACGCCATGGGCAATGGCGTGATTAAAAATATCCGGGACGTGGTTTTCGTGGATCCAGATACTTTTGATCTCGGCGCGACGCGCCGGATTGCAGCGGAAGTGGGGGAAATCAACGCCCAGTGCATCCGCGATGATTGCCATTACCTGCTGATTGGATTCGGACGTTGGGGTACCAACGATCCCTGGCTGGGGATTCCGGTGGAGTGGGGCCAGATCTCCCAGGCCCGGGTGGTGGTCGAAACCGGACGTCCGGGTTTCATGGTGGATCCCTCGCAAGGCAGCCACTTTTTTCACAACATGATCTCTCTCAAAATGGGCTATTTTCATATCCGCAGGGAATCGCAGCAGGAGTTTATCCGCTGGGAACAACTCCAGCGCCTGCCCCTGGTGCGCCGTACCCCGCATGTCCGTCACGTCCGCATCCCCTCTGGATTGGAGGTGCGTATCGACGGTCGTGTTTCTACCGGGGTGGTGCTGACAAGGACGGAAGATTCCGCCGCCCAATAGGGGTATTGTCCGTCCCGATTGGTTGATTTCCCGCCGCGAATGTGGTATAAATCAATTTCGAATGGGGCTGTGGCGCAGCTGGGAGCGCGTCTGAATGGCATTCAGAAGGTCGTGGGTTCGACTCCCATCAGCTCCATTTGAATCCCCCTTTTTGTCCCGGTTTCAGCAGCGGCTGTTTGCAACCGGAACGATCAATTTCATTCAGCGTGGAGGTTACACCAATGATAAACGCAACCCAGATCCGCAAGGGCATGGTGATTCGTATGGGCGAACGCTTGTACCGGGTTGAAGAAATGAAGCACGTTACGCCCGGGAAAGGCAACGCGATTGTCCAGACCAAGATCCGTGATATCCAGGATCTTTCAATCCGCGACCATCGTTTCCGCTCCAGTGAGAAGGTCGACCGTGTGGTCATGGAAACACGTGAATTCACGTTTTCCTATCTGGATGGAAACAGTTTCGTGTTCATGGACAATGAAACGTTTGAACAATTGCCGCTGAGCCGGGAATTCCTCGGTGACCTGGCGTATTATATGAAGGAAAACGAAGTATACCAGATTGAATTCTTTGAAGGCAGTCCCATGAATATCACGCCGCCGCTGTCGATGGAGTTTACGGTCATGCACGCGGAAAAATCGATCAAAGGCGCCACGGTGCAGGCTTCGTACAAACCTGCGACCCTGGATAACGGTATGGAGATCATGGTTCCTCCCTTTGTGGACGCGGGCGCGGTAATCCGCGTGGATACCCGCGATGGGTCGTATATTGAGCGGGTGAGTAAATAACGAAAGTTGAAGAGTTGAAAAGTTGGAGAGGGAAGAAGTAGGGGCGACCGGCCGGTCGCCCTGAAGTTGAAGAGCAGGCGTACGAGCGGATCGCGAACCGCCCTTGCATTTGGGCGTATGCCATACGCCCCTACCGCTGATTTTTTCCTGTCACCTGTCTTCCTGTCACCTCCAAATTTTGGCTCCTTGACTTTGCGGCTAGCGCAGCCTAATATGCAGGGGCGGTGACGGAAATCCCGATCCGGCTGATCGATTCCGTCCGCGTGTGTGGGAGGCTGTCATGAAAAACGTCCTGGCGGTGATATTGGGAGGCGGACAGGGAACCCGGCTTTTTCCCCTGACGGAAAATCGTGCCAAGCCGGCGGTGCCCATCGGCGGCAAATTCCGCCTGATCGACATTCCCATCTCCAATTGCCTGCACTGGGGCATCAAGAAGATCTACGTGTTGACCCAGTTCAACACCGAGTCGCTTCATCGCCACATTACCGGGACCTACAAATTCGACGGGTTTTCACGGGGCTTCGTGCAGGTGATGGCCGCCCAGCAGACGATTGAAAACAAGAACTGGTACCAGGGAACCGCGGACGCGGTACGCAAAAATCTGGCTTATATCTGTGAACACGACGCGGAGTATGTGGCCATTCTTTCGGGAGACCAGTTGTTCCGCATCGATATGGACGCTTTCTTCCGCCAGCATCAACGCCATGGCGCGGAGGTCACCATTGCCACCACTCCGGTGGCCCGGCAGGCCGCCCATCGCTTCGGCATCATGAAGGTAGGCGCGGATGACCGCATCGTTGATTTCAAGGAAAAACCCCGGGATGACGCCGTGATTGAATCGCTGCGGTTGCCGGGCCGCGCGGATGAGGCCGCATTCCTCGCATCCATGGGAATCTACCTGTTCAACCGGGATGTACTGGTGGACCTGCTAAGGCAGAGCGACAGCCAGGATTTCGGCAAAGAGATCATTCCCGCGGCCATTCCCAATCGCCGCGTCCATGCCTATGTTTTTGACGGCTATTGGGAGGATATCGGCACCATCCGTGCTTTCTACAAGGCCAACCTGGATTTCGCCAATCCGGTTCCCCGTTTCAACTTCTACGATGAGAGAAACCCGATTTTCACCCATGCCCGCTTTCTCCCGGGTTCGAAAGTTCGCAATTGTCATATGCACAACGCCTTGATTTCCGATGGCTCCATTATTGAAGGCAGTCGCATTGAGCAGTCCATCGTGGGCATTCGTTCCATTATCAGGGAGGGAACCCATCTGGATCACGTGGTCATGATGGGAGCGGATTTTTACGAACATCCGGCCGCCCGCTGCCCGATTCCGCTGGGCATCGGCAGTAATAGCCGTATCCACAGGGCCATCCTGGACAAGAACGTGCGCATCGGCTGCAATGTCTGCATCGATTACCAGGGGGATGAGGCGCGGCGCGACGAGGGCAACTACTACATCGTGGATGGAATCGTGGTGGTTCCCAAGAACGCGGAAATTCCGGACGGAACCATAATTCAGTAGAAATTAAAGTTGAAAAGTTGGTAGGGGCGGCCCCCCGTGGCCGCCCGGGAAATATCCTCAATTTCCCTACAAATGGCAATGGTTTAAAGGGCAGAAATGGGGTGTTTTTGGGCAACCACAGGGGGTTGCCCCTACACCTCTTTCCTGTCACCTGATACCTGTCACCTTATTTTTACTTTCGACTTTTTACTTGGTTTGGCGGCTTCCAGACCGCGTACGAAGGCCTTCAACTCATCCGCGGTCACTTCCCTCCAATGGCCGGGTGGAA
>JAFGNX010000120.1 GCA_016926835.1 Candidatus Aminicenantota bacterium
AAATCCTTATAGGTGTGTTCCAGCATGTAGGCCTGCTCGGCATCCAAACCCAATTCGTCTTTTTGCTCGTACAGGGCCTTGACCCGGGCAAACAGTTTTTCATTCAACGAAATGTTGTCACTGTGGGCGGACAACCTGGGAGCGATCTCTTTGGCCGCGGCCTGGAGCTCCGGTGTGGTATCCGCGCTCATGAGGCTGTAAAACACGCCGGCTACGCGCTCCAGGAATTCACCGGTACGGTCCAGGGCCTGCATGGTGTTGACAAAAGTCGGGGCGTTGGTGTTTTGAATAATGGCGTCCACTTCAGCCTGGTGGCGTCGGATGCCTTCCTCTATCGCGGGAACGTAATGTTCGACCTGGATGCGATCAAATGCCGGGGTTTCGAAAGGAGTTCCATAGTCGGCAAAGAAGGGGTTCCCCGCTTCTTGAGGCTTTTCTTCCGAAGGTGAACATCCGGGCATGGTCGCGAACAGAAACAACAATGCCGTGGTGCAAAAAGCAATCCATATCAACTTGTTCAATGCATACCTCCTCAAAATATGGCCGATCCCGCGGAGTGGCGGGGGCAATCATTGTATAGCAGATTCGCAGCGAAATTAAAAGCACCCGGCTTGTCAGGAACCGGGAAGGACTGTTCCGCCAAAGGCCTCGTGATGATAGAAGGCGTAATAAAAGCGATTGCGCAGAATGTTCTTGACATAGTTACGGGTTTCGCTGAAAGGGATCATCTCGATGAACCGTTCCTCGGATGCGGTTCCGAATTGACGCAGCCAGCGGTCTACGCGGTGATCGCCGGCGTTATAGGCCGCCAGTGCCAGAAAAGTGCGGTTGTCGTATTTGTCCAGTAACCGGCGCAGGTAAAGTGTGCCCCAGCGGACGTTGATCTCCGGTTGAATCAATTCCCAGCGCAGCCGCGAGGTCAAGCGTTTGCCGCTGAGGTGGGCGTAGGTGCTGGGCAGCAACTGCATCAGACCGTAGGCGTTGGATTGGGAACGGCTGTCGGGCCGGAACATGCTCTCTTCGCGGATCAGGGCGCTGACCAGGAAAGGATCCAGCTCATTTTCGCGGCTGTGGCGCGCGATGATATCGTTGAATTCAAGTGGAGTCAGAATCTGGCGTAGGAATCGGGGCAAACGGATGGCATGGTAATCCGGAAAACCCGTGCGGTAAGTCACGAATGCGTGGTAGTGCCGGTGCAGGCGGATTTCGAGCAGAGAGAGGGTCAGGGTCAGGAGGGCGGCGTCCGCTGAATGCGGCGGTGCGGATAACCTTGCCCAATCCAGGTAATTCTGTGCCGGCTTTACCAGGCCCGACTCCACCAGTGCCAGGCCGCGTTGCAGGTGGCGTTGTGTCTCTGGAGTAATCGGGGAATCCAGGCGGTCAACAAAGGTCTGCAATCCTTTTTGCAGGCCCTGACTGTGGTCTCTTTCGCCGCGCACGAAATAGTAAGTGAATGGAGCACTGTTGAGTGAAAAATTTCCCTTTCCTCCCAATCGCTGGTACCAGAAAGTCGAGGCGATGCGATAGCCCGGTTCAGGTGCGTCGGTTCCCTGTTGAAACAGGCGGCGCGCCTCTTTGACGTGATCCTGCTTGATTTTTATCCAGCCATTGAGCCACAGGGCTTTCCAATGGCGCGTGTTTTTTTTTGCGCTGGCTTGAATGAGTTTCGCGTAGGCGCGGGATGCTGGTTCCAAGCGGTTGTCCACCAGAAAGAGGCCGGCCGCGTCTTCCAGCAGATCCACGTGGATTCGGGGTTCAACCGCCAGTGACTGAATCCGCGGCCAGATATCGTCGACACGCCCGGCGCGGATATCCATTTTGATGCGCAAAGCCTCCGCCCGCGCAGCGAAACGGGGGTGTTGCAAACGTTCCAGGTGATGGCTGCATTGGCCATAGCTACGGCGGCGGTATTGATAAGCGGCATGGTAATACTGGTTGATGTCGTTGTCCGGGCAGTTCCGGATCTCTTGGATGATCTGGGACCAGCGCCCCAGTCCGGCGAGGTGTTGGAAACGTGTCTCCCAGTCTCTTGTTGTAACCGCTGCTTCCAGTTTGCGTTTCAGGTCTCCGGGCAGTCCATCCAGAATTCTTCCCAGTGAAGCCCGTGGAAACAGCTCACGCAAAAGCGGGGAGGCGGCCTCGACTCCCTGAGTACGCGCGAGGGCTTTCAGAACACGGATGCGCAGGGCTGTAGAACGGGGAGGGTGAACGCGATTTCGTTCGGCCATTTTGGCATACTGCCCGGAATGATCCAGCCAGCGATAAATGAGCTCGTTTTTCTCCTGCCAAAGATAGGGATTCCGGCTTGATATCCCCCGCAGGAATCGGGGCATCCGGGCGGGAATTTCCCGGTCCCGCAGATTTCGGGCCTGTTCCAGTTGCATGATCGCCTGCAGAAACGGTTTATGCGGGTGTGTGGCGGCAAGGCTGTCCAGCTTTTGCTCTAAATCCGCTTCAACGGACACGGAATCAAGGAGTGATACCTGCTGTTTTATGGAGCGCAGGATTCGATAGTTGTTGAGCAGGTGGGGGTTGATCCCCGCGGCTGTGATCGAATCCGGGGCGGGAACAAAATGACAGACGCCCCACGCTACGGCCATGGAGACCACAAGCAATAACTCCAAGTGCAGAAGAAAGCGGAATAATCGGGATCTAAATCGCCTCAAATGGGTAGCCCTTCAACACGTCCCGGTTCCCCTTGGCCAGGATTTTGACCAGTTGGGTTTCGAAAACCTCCATCTCATTGTGTTTGCGCATGAACTCTTCACGGGCCTGATCGATGGTGTCGCGCAGGGCGCCGTAAAGGTCTCCACTGTCGATCCCGTCTTCGACCGCTTTCTGATTGTACAGGATAATGTCATTGAGAATCACCCTGGCTTTGCGTTCGGGATCGTGACTCAGCAGTGACGGGCCTTTGGTCTTTTTTACGGGGGGAATGAAATCCGCCGCGGTATCCGGTTCCGGCTCGGGTTCAGAGTCACCGATAAATTCCTGGGTCTTGACCCGGGCCAGGATTTTCTGACGCAGGGGCAATAGGTCCAGGCTCATTTCCCCGGTTTTGGCAAAGATTTCAATTTCCCTGCGGCCGATCTTTGGATCTCCTTCAAATGCATCCACGTAAATTACGGCCTGCGGTTTGCCTTTGACAAAGAAAGGCAGCACCACAATCTCTTTGGGAGCCGCTCCACCGAACCGGCTGAAGATCAGGTGATCATCGCCACGGGGTGCCGGCGTCCCTGAATAGGCCTTGCGGGTCTCCAGCACGTGCCGGAACACCGTGTCCGCGGAGAGGGAAAAGAATACGGTTTTAATCTCTTTATCGCTTACGTTGCTGTCATGGTCATCAAATCCCTTGCCCCTCCATCCCACCAATTTGTCATCCCGCAGCAGAAACAGGGCGGAGCGGCTGGAAAACAGGTTGATGGCGTTGAGCAGGTTGGATATCAGTTTCAACTGGTTTTCAGAGGCCGAAATCGCCATTACGTGCTCGTGGATCGACTTGACCAGGTTGTCGGCGTCCGTGACCGGGGGAACCAGGTCCCCGGGAACCTGAAACGCATCGAATCCATGTATTTCCTTGATGCTTTCCAGCTGCTGCATGATGCTTTCCTGGATTTCGTGAACCTGGGCCACGACAAGCCCTTTTTTTTCATTCAGAATGGTTTCGATCAGTCGCTTGATTTTTTCTGCGGACATGGATGGCCTCCTTTGCGTTTCCGGCGCGTTATGGCCCGTTGAGTCATCTTTCATTTACCATTATATCCCGGATTCGATCCGGCTTGCCAGGATTTCCGGCAGGCCGGCGCCACGAATTTTTTTCTGGGTTTTTCTATAATCATAGGAGAAGCGTGTGAACTGGATTTCGCGTTTGTTTGCATCAAAAAGTACAAAACTGGGCATGGGGTTCTTGTCTCTGGGTTGTCCGATAGACCCCGGATTGATGAGGTAGCGCGTGTTTGGATCCAGTCGAATGCGGCATTTTTCATTCAATGGTACGGATTGGATTTTTTCATTGCGCATCAGGTACATGATGGGAAAATGCGTGTGTCCGAAAAAGCCGATGGCGGTTTCCATGAACTTGAAGGACTCCGCGGCTTCAAAATTGGAAAACACATAATAGTCTTCGTCAAACGTAGATCCGTGACAGAGGGTGATAAACCGCTCAACCACAACCGGTCCCTTGGGCAAACGCTTCAGATAAGCCTGATTATCCGCGTTCACCTGGATTTTGCTCCATTCGGCGGAGAATGCGGCAACCGGGTTGAACAGGGAAGAAGATTCCAGGTCCGCCACGACCTTGTCATGGTTTCCGCGTACCTGACTCGACACGTCGAGTTTGCGAAAGCGACTGATCACCTCGTTGGGGTTGGGACCGTATCCCACCAGGTCTCCCAGGAACAGAAAACGGGATGCTTTGCGCGCCGCGGGGTGCTCCAGCATGGCCTCGAATGCTTCCAGGTTGCTGTGGATGTCACTGAAAATGAGGTATTTCAACGTTTTTCCTTGTTTTTCGCTGCCGGCTTGCCACCGAACCGGTGAGTTTCATAGAGTTCCCGGGCATGGTAGGAGCTTCGCACCAATGGCCCTGAAGCCACCGCGGAAAAACCCATGCGCAACGCTTCGGATT
>JAFGNX010000121.1 GCA_016926835.1 Candidatus Aminicenantota bacterium
CGCGCTTGAAGAGGGTTTCCTGGGAACGAATGTCCGTTCGCAAAATGTACTGGCGCAGGTCAGGGGAGTGGTGATAGCCGCCATGATCCACCACTCGGTTCCTCTTTCTCTCTATTCCCCGCGCACGGTCAAACAGGCCGTTACCGGCAGTGGTAACGCGGCCAAGGATCAGGTCCAGCGTATGGTGGAGCGATTGTTGCACCTTGAACCCGGCGTATCCAAAGAAGATGAGAGTGATGCCATGGCTGTGGCTTATTGCCATCTGTTGAGCCGTCCCAGGGGGATGGCGCAAGCGGGAAGAGCGGCGCGTCAGGGGAATAAGAGATGATTGCCGGGGTACGTGGCCGCGTTCGGTCTTGCGAACCCGGGGTGATTACACTGGAAACGGCTTCCGGACTGTTTATGCGCGTGATGGTTCCTGTTTCCATTTTTTCGCAGTTCGCCGTCGGTCAGGAGGCGGAGTTATTTACCGCCATGCGGGTAAAAGAAGATGCGTTCCAATTGTATGGATTCACTTCCCGCGTGCAGCGCAGCTGGTTCGAAGAACTGACCGCCATATCCGGAATCGGTGGAAAAATCGCCCTGGCGTTGATATCGGCCTTTTCCGCCGATGAATTGGCTGAAATCATCGATGCCGGCGATTATATCCGCCTCAGCAGTGTTCCGGGAATCGGCAAAAAAACAGCCCAACGCGTGGTTCTGGAAATGAGCGGACGATTGGGACGGGTTGTGGATGAGGGCGGCGAAACAACCATCCCGGATGTGGCAAACGACCTTGTCTCCGGGCTTGTCAATCTCGGATTTTCTTCCCGGCCGGCAAGAGAAGCGGTAATCAGCGTTATGAAAGTCCCCGGTGACAGGGAAAAAACCTTCAATGAGCTGTTCAAGTTGGCGCTCAGGCGGATCAGCAGGCAATGAAAATTGAAAACGGAGCAGAGGAAGGCATCCTCGACAGCACCCTGCGTCCGCGGCAGGTAGAAGAATTCATCGGTCAGAAGCGCAAGCTTGCCAACCTGATTACGTATATCCGGGGTGCGAGTGAGCGCGATGAGCCCCTGGATCATGTTCTTCTGTACGGTCCTCCGGGACTGGGAAAGACAACTCTTGCGCATATCATTGCCAGGGAAATGGGCGTGGAACTTCGCAAAACGTCGGGGCCTGTGTTGGAGCGGAAAGGCGACTTGACGGCTATTTTAACCGACCTTGAACCCCACGGCGTACTGTTTATCGACGAAATCCACCGATTGCGTACCGCCATGGAGGAAATCCTCTACCGCGCAATGGAAGATTTCCAGGTGGATGTGATTATCGGTCAGGGGGTGGGTGCCCGCAACGTGGCTCTCGATCTCAACCCCTTTACCCTGGTGGGAGCGACCACTCGTGCCGGCCTGTTATCATCCCCATTGCGGGATCGTTTCGGTATTCTTATGCATCTGGACTTCTATTCCAGCGCGGACATGATGCGGGTGATCCGGCGGAGCGCGAAAATCCTGGGGGTGGAAATCACGGAAGCGGCGGTAATTGGCATCGCCGGTCGTTCCCGGGGAACTCCCAGGGTGGCCAACAAGTTGTTGCGGCGGGTTCGGGACTTCGCCCAGGCAGACGCCCGCGGGTGTATTGACGACCAGGTCACTGAAAAGGCATTCATTGCCCTGGGAGTGGACGAAGAGGGGTTTGACGAAATTGATCGACGGATCATCCACGTGGTGATCGATAAATTTTCCGGAGGTCCCGTGGGCCTTTCCACCCTGGCCACCGCCGTGATGGAGGAAAAGGATACCATTGAGGATGTATACGAGCCTTTCCTGATCCGCCAGGGATTTTTAAAGATCACTCCCCGTGGCCGGGTGGCCACTGAAAAAGCGTACAGTTATTTTAAACGAAAAAAGAAACAGTCCCCGGGTCCGTTATTTCGCGAAACCGAGTAGGGGAGAAAGGTAATGAAGGCCATACGGCACATGATTGGAACCACCATGCTGGTGATTCAATCCATGCGACCGCGCCAGTGGATCAAAAACCTGTTCGTTTTCGCCCCCATCCTCTTTTCCATGAACATCTTTCAGTCGCGCCACCTCCTGAGGGCGTCCGCCGCATTCCTGTTATTCTGCGCATTGGCGGGAGCTGTATATATTGTAAATGACATTTTGGACCGAAGTGAAGACCGCCATCACCCGGTGAAACGTCATCGCCCTCTGGCCTGCGGTCGCCTGAAGGTACGTACGGCCTTGTTCTGGGCGGTGGCAATCACGATAAGTGCTTTGTGGTTGTCCTGGATGTTCAGCAGCGCTTTTTTCTGGACGATGCTGGCTTACACGACGATCAACCTTGCCTATTCATTGTGGTTGAAGGCGGTGGTGATTCTGGACGTAATGCTGATCTCGGCAGGATTCGTACTGCGGGTCATGGGCGGGGGGGTTGTGAACGACATTCCCCTGTCACCCTGGATCCTGTTGATCACGTTCCTGTTGTCGATTTTTCTGGCCCTGGTCAAACGCCGGCAGGAAATGGTTCGCTCCCTGGCATCAGAAAGTGACAGTTCCCGTTCGAGAACCAGTTTGCAGAGATATAATCTGCCTTTTCTGGACCAGATGATTTCCCTGTCAACCGCCACCACCTTGATCTCCTATTTCATGTATGTGCTGGATCCGGGAGTGAAGGGGAAGTTCCATACCGATTGGTTGATTGTCACCATTCCCTTTGTGGTGTTCGGCGTGTTTCGTTACCTTTTCCTGGCGTATGTCGACAACCGCGGCGAGAATCCCGAGGAAGTCGTGATTACGGATCTGCCCTTCCTTTTAAACGCCCTCTTGTGGCTGGGCGCATTTGTGTGGATTCTGTATGCATAGAGATGCCCGGCAGGATGAACTTTCCGTACTGAGGCGGATCGCCGGCGGCTCTGTTTCTGAGGATGAACTCAGCTTTCTAAGCGAAGAATTCGCCCATCGGCAGCGGGTGCAGGTCGCCTTGATCCAACACCCGCGGTTTCCCCAGAAACGCGCGTTGAATATCCTGTGCACCCTGTTTCCCGGTGACCTGTTACGTGTCATCCGCAACAAGCGAACCAATCCCCTGGTTCGCAGGCGTGGTGAATTGGAGTTTGTAAACAAGTTTCAACGCCTGCCGCTGGGAGAAAAGATATCTTGCCTCAAAGCCGCGCCTGCGGATTTGCTGCGCCACTTTCATTCATTGCGGGATGTGCGGCTGCTGCGGGCGGTTCTGACCAATCCCTGCTGCACGGAGCAGGTCGTATTGGACATGCTTCAAGCCGGCAACGACCATCATGGCTTGTACCAGGCCCTTGACGGCCTGCCCTGGATCAGGCGTCCGGCGGTGGCTTCCGTGATCAGCCGTGATCCCCAGGCACCGGTAAAGATTTTGCTCACCTTGATTCCCCTGATCAATGCCGCGGATCGACAACGTCTGTTGCGAGGGCGGGATACCCACAAATCGGTTCGGGAACGCATTCGGCAACTCTCGGAACGTTCGTGAACCGTCGTGTTGCCTTAATCCGGTTGTTGGAGTAAGATAAACAATCATGAAAAAAGCGCTGTTGGTAGCCGTGCTGGTCCTGGGTTTTTGCCGATACCTGCCGGGTGTGTTTCCCGATTTCTATGGTGCCCGTTCTTTGTCCCTGGGGCACAGTATTTTCGCATCCGGTTGGGATGTATCAGCGATCTATCTGAACCCCGCGGCCCTGGCAGAAGCCCAGGTTGCTTTGTCCGCCTATCAGTTTCAACAATCCTATCGCGATTACCTTGGATTCGAAGACAGCCTTGGAAGGGTGCTGGCCAAGAATCTTCCCGGCTTTCTGACCATGGACACAGAAGAAAAAAACGAAACCGTTCAGAGTTTGAAACAACTCTGGTCTTTTCAGCACGGAATCAGTGGTTCAACAGCGCGAATGCCCGCACTGGTCAGCCGCAACTTCGGTTTTTCCGTGGCCTGGATACGCGCGGGGCGCATGCAACCGGCCGAATCATCCGTTTTTGATGTTCCGGTTGAAGCCTGGGGTTCCGAAGAGTTGAATGCGTTGCGCATGCGTTTTGTCGGTCTCGATTACCGACAGTATTCGCTGGCCTACGCCCTGGACCTGACACGCGAAATCCGCTTGGGAGTAGGGCTGCATTACCTTAACGGACGCGGGTCCGTGTTTGATGCCCGTTTGATGGGCGCACCGTTTGTGGAAGATGCGGGAATTCGCGACCTGGCCAGTTATGCGTGGGGACAAGCCCAGAACAAGTTCAAGCGCATTCTGGCCGATGTTTCACTTGTCATGAGCATGGGCCAGACGTTTCAAGGGATATTGATGGTCAAAAACCTGGGAAATCCTGAGGTCAGACTTGAATCAGCCACCCTGGAATTGCCGCAGCAAGTGATTGCCGGCCTGGCGTTCAGGCCATCCAACAGGCTGGCCGTTTACCTCAATATGGATCTGAAACCCACGGATATGTGGTTTGACGGACGCAAGGTCCAACCCGTCTCTCTGGGAGTGGAAGCGGCTTTTTATCAACAGCGTATCTTTCTGCGTGCGGGAATCTGGAACGATCTGCAGGAAAAATACTTTCTGGGGGATCGTTCCAATGTGCAATACGGGCTCGGACTTGGTTTTCGCATGAGCCGGCTGGTTATGGATATCGGCTTGGCGTTGGACGCCTCCGGATCCGTGGCCGGTTTGGCCGTGGGCGCGGCATTCTGGGTGCGATAAATGGCCGAAAGTCCATAGACAGAGGGAAATTTGACTTTCTCACTGACATCACTTACAATGAGGCCAAAATGAGCATGAA
>JAFGNX010000122.1 GCA_016926835.1 Candidatus Aminicenantota bacterium
CCGGATTCCTGCGCGGCCTCATCGACATCCTTTTTGTCGTCCGGCCCGGTCGATTCAGCGCCATTGAAGCGGGCATTGTCTGATATCGATTCCATTCGCGGTGCCAGGTCGCGACCGTGAGGGCCAAGCAGCAGAACAGAAATTACCACCAGCACCAGGGATGCGGCAAGCGCTATAGGAGTCCATGAACGGCGGCTGCGGCTTTCCGAAGCGGTATCCTGGAGAAGGCTGCAGAGCAGGCTGTAGGTTTCCAGGCAGGTTTCGCACTCTGCCAGGTGCAGGTGTAGGGATCGTCTGTCTGACTGGCGGAGGTGCCCTTCAGCCAATGCGGCCAGTTGTGATTCATCCGGACATTGCGCGGATACGCCGCTTTTCTGCATTTCCCGGTTCAAGTCCCGCATGGCATCATCCCGGGAGCAACCTGGAGAAGGGCTGGAAAATAATCCCTGCAGCTTTGTCATTCAATGCTCCCTTGATTGGGTCGGACAGCGGTAAAGGAATTCCCCTGCGGCTGGGGAAACAGTTCGTGGGATTCAATACCGGCTTTTTCCAATATGCTGCGGCAACAGGGCAAGAGGCGGTCCAATCGCCGGTAAACCGCTTTGCGGCTGATGCCCAGCAGGGACGCGATTTCACTTGCTTTGCGAGCGGGCATCTGCGGATCCGGAGGGAAGCGCAACCGCAGCAAAAGCCATTCGGTTCCGGAAAGCCTCCGGCGCAACAAAGATACGGCCCCAGCGATTCGTTCCCGCCGTTCCCGCTCAAGGGCTGTGGATTCAGGCGTGGTTCCGGACGGTTCCGGGCGATCGGGCATTTCGCTCATGGAGATAATGACCGCCGGCTGCATGCGGTGCAGGCCCAGAATGTGATCCGCCATTTGCGATAAACGTTGCTCGGTTATACCGGGAAGATTCTCCAGCATCATCTCCCGCAAGGCGTCGGGGACTTTGATACCCTGGGAAACAATCTTTTCAAACAAACGGATTCCCAGACGGCCCAGGCCTTCTGCGCGCTCACGCGAACGGTCACGCCCTTTCAGGCGGCGAATCCGCTCTACCGCCTGGCGGGCGATCAACGCGGACAGGTAAGTGGTAAAGTGAGCGCGATGGTTGAAGCGACGGATTACGGCGTAGTCATTTTCACGGATTCGGTCAATTACCAGGTTAAACAGTTCCAGGCTTTCATTTTCCTGGTCGATGTCCGATCGAGTTCCCCTGCCGGCGGCCATGCGTTGGATTGCGAGCTTGCAGCGGGACTGAATGAAATCCAGGTGATGATTGAGCAGGTCCCGACTTTTCCGGGACGCATCATCGTAGAGAGGCACAGGGGGTTCAGAAGCCACGGTATCGTTTCTCCAAGGGATTTACACTATCCGGGTCCCGCCTTTTTGTCAAGGCAGTCCGCCAAACGAGTAAATACACCCCGGAGCGGGTTCCCGAACCAGGCCATGGTTGATCCGCAGTTGCATTTTCCGTTTCAATGTGTATGATAGGGAGAAAACCGCCAGGATTGGGGAGAAAGAGTATGGCGCAGATAAAGGTTTCCAGTTATGAAGAATGGAAGGCGATTGAGGGCCGTGAATTCGGTGCGTCCGATTTCCTGGTCATCGATCAGGAACGCATAGATAGATTCGCGGCCGCAACAGAGGACTTTCAGTGGATTCATACCGACATCGAGCGCGCGAAACGAGAATCTCCTTTCGGTTCCACGATTGCTCACGGGTACCTGACGCTGTCTTTGTTGCCGCCGTTGCTGGCCCAGATCGTGGAAACCAGCAACTCGCGCATGACCGTGAACTACGGAGTGGATAATCTGCGTTTCCGGCAACCGGTGCCCGCGGGCGGGCGGGTGCGCTTGCGCGCGAAAGTAGAGGAAGTCAAGAACCTCAGGGGCATCACCCGGGTCAAGATCGGCGTAACCATGGATCTTGAAGGCGTGGACACTCCGGTTTTTTCGGGCACGATCCTGCTTCTTTACCACTTCAACGACTGAATCCGGGCGAGGTGCGGAAACAGGCAAACCCCGGCATGATCTTTGTGGCTTCGTTTCCGGAAAATGACCGGGGGGGACGTTCCCGGTGTGGTACAATAAGGGATGAGAGATTTTCATAAAACCCGGATGCGTTTCCTGGCCGCCGCCGCCATGGCCGGCTTGCTGCTGGGCTTTGTTTTTGTGCGTATGTATCTGTTTGGCGGCAATGAGCGGTTGTGTCTGTTGATTCTGCTGCTTAAAGTGGTGGGCCTGATTGCTTCCTGGGTGTTGTTGCTGGGGACATTGCATGTTCCCTTTTTCAAACGCTTCTGCCCCACCAGTCCCCATTTTGATTGTCGAAGGGTCATCGATTCCCCGGCGGGAAAAGTTTTCGGGGTGATTCATGCCGCGGATCTGGGAGTATTGTATTTCGGCGGTTCCCTGCTGGTATTGGTTTTTACCGTTTTTTCGCCTGATTTTTACTTTTACGTGGTGCTCCTGGGCGGACTCAACCTGCTGACCCTGCCCTACACTTTGTTCTCTGTGACATACCAGGCCTTTAAGGTCGGCAAATGGTGCGCGCTATGCCTGATTGTGCAGGCTGTTTTCTGGCTGGAGTTCTGGCAGTTTTACCCGTTTCTGTTCGACAATCCGGTATTTCTGGATTTCAGCCTGAATCGGATCACACCCCTGATCCTGGGGTTCGGCCTGTTTCTTTGTGTATGGCCCCTGGCGCGTCATCTGCTGGAGAAAGCGTACAGTGAATATGCCCGAGACGAAACATCCGGAATCACAAATTAGTCGCTTTATTTAAAAATGATCCGGGCGGTGCTGCATTTTCCCTGTGAAGCGCCATCACCTGGTGTTGCGATAACGGAAAATGCCTCCGCGATGGTTGAGATTTTGCCTGCATTGTGATAGGTATGGAGATTATGCCGGAATGATTCCGGAACACCGGAAACGGGCGATAAATTCAATTGCGCAAAGGAAAATAATGTTTAAACGGACAATTGCGGTTTTATCGTTTTTCGCAACAGTTTTGTTGCTGTTGCTGGGATGCGACGGTTCGCCTTCTACGCCCCGCTATATTTTCCTGGTCACCCTTGATACCACGCGGGCGGATTTTGTGAATTACGCTCTGCAAAACAATGAGCAAACCCCCCATTTCGCGAGTCTGGCTGCGAAGGGCATGGTGTTTGAAAACGCGTACACCCTGATTCCCATCACCCTTCCTTCCCACGCTTCCATGATGTACTCCCAGCCGCCCCATCTTCTTAAAGTCTATAACAACGGCAATTACAGCCGTGTGGATAAACCGGCGCTGGCCCAGCTTCTGCGTGACCGGGGATTCCAAACCGGAGCAGTAATTTCCTTGGGCGTGCTTCGCGCCGAAGCGGGTCTGGACCAGGGTTTTGATCGGTATATGGAAGATTTCAGGCCCGGCCTCTGGCACCGAACGGCTGCCGAGGTCAATCGCGATGCTATCAGGCAGATCAGTGGGCTCAAAGGCAAAGAGGCATTTATCTGGATCCATTACTCAGATCCCCATGGCCCTTATTTTACTCCGGAGTATGACGAAAAATTCGGTGTGTTTTTAAATGAAAAAGAGATTTTTTCCGCTCGCAGCACGGATCAATTTGTAGCCAACCTGGAATTAGACCTGATTCCCGGCCGCAATGTGCTGAAAATGAACACGGAGATTCCTGCCGTCAATAGAAATAATCAGCCCATTTTCATCAACAACATTGCGTTTATGAACTTCATGGCAAGCGGAATGGACGATGCGAGCGGAGTACAAATGGATCTGCCTTCAGGTTGGAACCGGGTACAGCAGCGCAGGGGCAATGTGACGTATTTTTCCAAGGAGTCGAACTCGCGTATCG
>JAFGNX010000123.1 GCA_016926835.1 Candidatus Aminicenantota bacterium
CCGATATCATTTTTTGGTACAAACGTCCGGTTCATTTTGTTGAGCTTCATCATTTGACCTCGTCAGAAAAATCTATTTTTATACCATTCTGGGCCATTTGTCAAGTTTTGCCTGGGTGGAACCGCGGATAATCGGGCGTGGTTGCGTGCGTGGAGTCGATTGGATAAAATGAATTTTTTCCGGAGGCGAAATATGAAGCATTTGCGGCAGGCTATAGTGGGAGTTGATCGCGAATTGCCTTTGATGAATGGAGGAACAGCGCCTTACATCAATTTCGATAACGCGGCGTCGACTCCCTCTTTGCGCCGGGTGCTGGACCGTGTCAATGCGTTCATGGACTTTTACAGTTCCATCCACCGGGGAACCGGATTCAAATCACGCCTCTCTTCGGAGGCGTATGAAGCCTGCCGCCGTCTGGCCGGTGATTTTGTGGGGGCTGATCCCGAAGAGTATACCGTGATCTTCGGCAAGAACGCCACTGAAGCCATTAACAAACTATCTTACCGCCTGCGACTTTCTCCTGAGAAGGTCGTTATTGTGTCTCTCCTGGAGCACCATTCCAATGATTTGCCCTGGCGTCATCAGGGGCGGGTCCTGCATGCGCCGGTCAACCGATCGGACGGAAAAATTGACCTTGAGGATCTGCAAAGCATGATTCATGAGCACGAAAAAGACCTCGCCCTGGTAGCCATCAGCGGAGCATCGAACGTAACCGGTCATATAACACCCCTGCGGGAGGTCGGAGCCATGGCCCATGCGGCCGGGGCATTGTTCATGGTCGACGGCGCGCAATTGGTGCCCCACAAACCGGTGAATATGACAGCCGATGATATCGATTTCCTGACCTATTCGGCTCATAAGATGTATGCTCCTTTCGGAACCGGTGTGCTGGTGGCCCGGCGCAACCTGATGTCACGGGAGATCCCGCCCGAATACCCCGGAGGCGGGACGGTCCGTTGTGTATCTTTGACGGATGTCGCCTGGGACGATTCGCCTTTCCGGGATGAATCCGGCAGTCCCAATGTGGTGGGAGCCGTAGCCCTGGGCGAGGCCATTCGCTTTTTTCAGGAAGTGGGGTTTTCCCGCATGGAAAAAATCGAACACGACCTGATCACCCGGTTGTTGTTGGGGTTGGCGCGGTTGCCCGGAGTCGAGATTTACGGCAATCCGGATCCCTTTGACCTGGATCAGCGCTTGGGGGTAGTGCCGTTCAACCTGGGTGATATCCCCCATGCCCTGCTGGCTGCTGTGCTGGCTTATGAGTACGGCATCGGAGTCCGCAACGGATGTTTCTGCGCGCACCCGTATATCAAGTGCCTTTTGGGAATAGAAGGTGAAGCGGAAAAGCGTCTGGGTGAAAAAATCCGCCGCAATGATCGCCGTGACTTGCCCGGCGCGGTTCGCATCTCGTTCGGATTTTACAATGAGGCCTGGGAAGTCGATCGCCTGCTGGGCGCGCTGGAAGAGATTTGGGAAGAGAGAAGCCGGTTGGTCCAGGCTTATGAAGTAGTTGCCCGCACCGGGGAATACGTTCCCAGAGGGCACGAGGACGATTTTTCCCATTGGTTTGAACTCTGAGAGCCCTGTCATTCGCGCCATCCCCTGATCCGGTCGCAGTTGATTTTGTTGACAAATTTTGTTATTATATTATCAATGAGACTGAACAGGCAGCAGATTGAGCACATGGCCTTCGCCTTGGTGAAGGGCTTACTGCGAGATCAAACCATTTTAACGGAAGATCGCGAAAAAATGTTTGCCGAAGTCCAGGAGTTGATCAGTCGCGAGTTGGAAAAAGAGGACCAACTGGATGAACAGGTAAAGGAAATCTTAAAAGAAAAATTAAACGATATCCGAAATTCCAATATCGATTATTACGAGATGTTCAAAATGGTCAAATCCAAACTGGCGGAAAAGGAGAATATCATTCTATGACCCTGAAACTTTCCCGCAACAAGGTCAATCATCTCACCCGCCTGATCGTTGACTACATCGAAAACAACGAGGAACTGGACTATCGCGATGATGTGGCCGGTATCCGTTTCAAGGTTTTCAACCTCATCATGGATGAACTCCACTTTTTCCAACAGATCGAAGAGCGGGCCCGGATGCGGGTAAACTCTCAGAAACGCAGTGTTCCGGAAGGATCGCGCGAGTGGGAGATTCTGTTCCGCAAGTACACCAATGAAGAATTGGATAAACTGGGCCGCCTCTGGGACTGATCCTTTTAACAGCAATTCCCTCTGATTTCAAGTGATTTGCGAGAAATCGATTTTCTTTTCCACCCTGATTTGCGGTTGAGCGCTTACTGCGGGTGTGGTAATATCTTTTTTCTGCGTTTTCTAGAGGCCCCGATCAATAAAACGGACCAGGTGGAAAATGAAGACAATCAGGACACGCAAGGGCTTAACCGTTCCCCTGAAAGGAAGCCCGGAACAAATCGTTTACCCCGCTCCAGATGTCACCCAGGTCGGTATATCCGCATTGGATTATCCGGGACTGAAGGTGCGCCTGCGCGTGAAAGAGGGAGACCGCGTCAAACGCGGCCAACCGTTGCTCAGCGACAAGGTTCACACTGAAGTCCATCTGGTTTCTCCGGCCGGGGGCCGGGTCGCGGCCATCCACCGCGGCCCCCGCAGGGTATTGGAAGGACTTGCCGTTGAAATTGACGGTGATGACGGGATCGAGTTTGAAATCCCGCGAAATGATGAACCGGATTCCGACACCATTCGCAGTGCGTTGCTGCAGTCGGGTTTATGGCCGGCCATCCGCATGCGTCCTTTTGAAATGGTTGCGGATCCCGATGTCCCTCCCCAGGCACTTTTTGTTACGGCTATGGACACACAGCCCCATGCCCCCCGGATAGCTGCCCTGCTGGAGGGCAATGAAGAGGATTTCAGTTCCG
Organism: Candidatus Aminicenantota bacterium; assembly: GCA_016926835.1. Lineage (GTDB taxonomy): Bacteria > Acidobacteriota > Aminicenantia > UBA2199 > UBA2199 > UBA876. The sequence continues at coordinate 2,903 of JAFGNX010000123.1, forward strand.
GACTGCGGCTGCTGAGCCGCTTGACCGGCGGTCCGGTTTTCCTTTGCCGGGGTCCGGATGCAAAACCGCTCGTTGGCGACCGCACGGATAATGTGACGGAAGTGGTATTCCATGGACCTCATCCGGCGGGAAATGTGGGCACCCATATTCATTTTCTCTCTCCGGTATGTCGCGGCCGCCGGGTATGGCATGTGGGTTGTCAGGATGTGATGGCGATTGGCAAATTTTTCCGGACCGGTTATTTGCCGGTTGAACGGATTGTGTCCCTGGCCGGTCCAGGCGTTCGCCAACCCCGCCTGTTGCGAACCCGTCTGGGAGTTTCACTGCCTGAATTGACCCGGAAAGAATTGATCGATGAAGACGTAAGGTTGATATCCGGATCCGCGCTGACAGGCTTCACCGTCACCCACGGACGCCGTTTCCTGGGGCGTTATCACCAGCAGGTGTCGGCCTTGCGGGAAGGCGGGCGCAGGCGCCTGCTGGGCTGGCTTTATCCGGGATTTTCCCTGTTTTCGGTCAAGGGCGTTGTGGCCTCACACTTCATGCCCCGCCGCGACCTGGATCTCAATACGGACCTTCACGGCGGCCGCCGCGCCATCATCCCCACCGGTGTACTGGAATCCGTTTGCCCCATGGACATATTGCCGACGCCGTTAATGCGGGCGTTGATGGTCGACGACCTCGAAGATGCGGAGAAACTGGGCATGTTGGAACTGGCTGAAGAGGACGTGGCCCTGTTTTCTTTTGTTTCCGCCTCCAAACTGGATTACGCTGAAGCGTTGAGGCGGAACCTGGACACCATCAGGAAGGAAGGATAGGCAAGTGCTGCGAAGAATGCTCGATCGGTTCGGAGAAAAATGGTTCGGCAAGGACAGCCGTTTGCGCCGTTGGTTTCCCCTGTATGAAGCCCTGGATACCTTTCTTTATTCTTCCGGCAAGGTGACACCCGCCGCACCCCATATCCGGGATGCCATGGATCTCAAGCGCATGATGGTCACGGTAGTCGTCGCATTGGTCCCCGCCGTACTGATGGCCCTGTACAACACGGGATTGCAGGCCAACCTGGCCATCGCCGGCGCCGGCGCCTCGCCGTTGCCCGGCTGGCGGGCGGACCTCGTGCAATGGCTGGGTCTTGGATTTTCACCCGATTCCATTGTGGACTGCGCTGTTCACGGCATGATGTATTTCCTGCCGCTCTATATTGTGACCATGGCGGTCGGGGGCGCCTGGGAAGTGCTTTTTGCTGTGGTCCGCGGCCACGAGATCAGCGAAGGCTTCCTGGTGACCGGACTGCTTTTTCCCCTGATCCTGCCGCCGACGCTTCCCCTGTGGATGGCTGCGGTCGGTATATCATTCGGTGTTGTGATGGGCAAGGAGGTGTTCGGGGGTGTGGGCATGAACATCGTCAATCCCGCGCTGGCGGCACGCATGTTTCTTTTCTTTGCTTATCCCCTGCAGTTTTCCAGCGCCGGCGCCTGGATCGCGGTTGATGGATTCAGCCGGGCCACCCCCCTGGCGCAGATGGCCGACCCCGCGCTGTCTCTTTCAGTCACCTGGAAGGATGCTTTCCTTGGGTTGATTCCCGGTTCCATGGGAGAGACCTCGGTGGTGGCGTGTCTGCTGGGCGCGCTGGTGCTGGTGGTGACCGGAGTGGGATCCTGGCGCATCATGGTCTCCGTGCTGGCGGGGGCCGTAGGGACGGTTTTGTTTTTCAACCTGGTGGGCAGCGCGGCCAACCCCATGTTTGCTCTACCCCCACATTGGCACCTTGTACTGGGCGGGTTGATGTTCGGCACTGTTTTCATGGCTACGGATCCTGTGACCGCGGCCATGACAAATCCCGGAAGGGTGGCATACGGTTTATTGATCGGCGTCATGGTGATATTGATCCGCGTGGTGAATCCCGCATTTCCGGAAGGTATCATGCTGGCGATTCTGTTTGCCAACATTACGGCTCCGGTGATCGACCGCCTGGTGATCAACGCCAACATCAAGAGAAGGATGATTCGTTATGGCCTCAGATAGCAAGAGCAAAATCCTCCTGGTAACCCTTGCCGTATGTGCGGTATGCGCGGTACTCGTCTCTGTGGCTGCGGTGGGATTGAAACCCCGTCAAGAAGTAAATCAGCGCCTGGAGAAACTGCGCAATATCCTGGATGCTGGAGGCCTGCTTCGTGCCGGTGCGGATGTGCCGGAAATATACAACCGCCGCATTGAAGCCGATTTCATCCGCCTGGCTGATGGGGCTTCCATGCCGGAAAACGGTATTCCCGAAGGCGTGACGCCGGAGACTTTTGATTTCCGGCGGTTGGCCGCAAACCCGGAAACGGGGCGGACAATCGAACCGAAAAACGATCTGGCCGGATTGCGGCGGATTCCAGAATTCATGCCGGTTTATTCGGTCAGAGATGCAGCCGGAAAATTGTCGAAGGTAATCCTGCCCGTGGCGGGCAAGGGACTGTGGTCGACCATGTTCGGTTTTCTGGCCCTGGACGCCGATTTCCGCACGATTCGGGGATTCACTTTTTATGAGCATGGAGAAACCCCGGGCTTGGGAGGTGAAATCGATAATCCCCGCTGGCAGGAGAAATGGCAGGGCAAACTCGCCTTTTCCGAAGACGGTCAAGTGATGATCGAAGTCCTTCGTGGCAGTGTGGAAGCCGGTGACCCCCTCGCGCCGTATCGCGTGGACGGCATATCGGGTGCCACCAAAACCACCCAGGGCGTTCAGGGGCTTGTCCGGTTCTGGTTGGGTGGAAACGGTTATGGACCGTTTCTGGACCGCGCAGCAGAGGAGGGCTTGAATGGCGCTCGTTAAAAAGACTTTGCTCGACCCGGTGATCCGTAACAACCCGATCGCCATCCAGGTTCTGGGGATCTGTTCCGCTCTGGCAGTCACATCCCGTTTGGATACCACATTGATCATGTGCCTGGCGGTGATTTTTGTGACCAGTTTCTCGAATGTCTCCATCAGCATGATTCGCAGCCATATTCCGTCCAGTGTCCGCATCATCGTGGAGATGACCATTATCGCCTCCCTGGTGATCATCGCGGACCAGTTGATCCGGGCCTATTTCTTTGATGTCAGCAAGCAGTTGTCCGTGTACGTGGGCCTGATCATTACAAATTGCATTATCATGGGCCGCGCCGAAGCTTTCGCATTACAGAATCCTCCCTGGCCCAGTTTGCTGGATGGTTTCGGAAACGGACTGGGATACAGCGTGATTCTGATCGCGGTGGCGGTGGTCAGGGAACTGTTCGGGCAGGGGAAGTTGCTGGGCGTGTCGATTATCCCCCTCGACACAGAGGGAGGATGGTATACGGCCAACGGTGTGTTGTTGCTCCCGGCCAGCGCGTTTTTTCTGATCGGGGGCCTGATCTGGATCATCCGTACTGTTCACAAAGACCTGGTGGAAGAGGCCTGACATGCTGGAACACTATATCAGCCTGTTCGTTAAGTCGATTTTCATTGATAATATCGCCCTGTCGCTGTTTCTGGGCATGTGTACTTTCCTGGCCGTATCCCGGCGGGTCGATACCGCCGCCGGCCTGGGGGTGGCCGTGGTGGTGGTGCAATCCATTACCGTGCCGGTCAACAACCTGATCTACAATCATGTGCTGCGGCAGGGAGCCCTGGAATGGGCCGGCCTCGGGGGAGCGGACCTGCGTTTCCTGGGCCTGATCACCTACATCGGAGTCATTGCCGCCATGGTGCAGATCCTGGAAATGGCTCTGGACAAGTTTTTCCCCCGTTTGTACAACGCCCTGGGCATTTTTCTGCCCTTGATTACGGTGAATTGCGCCATTCTCGGGGGATCGCTGTTCATGGTGGAAAGGGATTACACATTTAATGAAAGCGTGGTTTTCGGGCTGGGTTCCGGGATCGGCTGGGCCCTGGCCATTATCATGCTGGCCGGGCTCAGGGAAAAAATGAAATACAGCCGTGTTCCAGCGGGATTGCGGGGTCTGGGCATCACTTTTATCACCGCCGGCCTGATGGCCATGATTTTTATGCTCTTTTCAGGCATCCAATTGTAGATCGCCGCACTGTCTCGCGGCCGAATGAGTGGGGTAAGGCATGAACGGATTGGAATTGATCGCATTGGGGGTGGCCATGTTCATCCTCATTGTGCTGATTTTGGTGGGCTTGATCCTGTTGGCACGGTCCAAGCTGGTGGCCACTGGAAATGTGACCGTGATCGTCAACCAGGACCCCGATCGCAGCCTGGTGGTGCCGGTGGGGGGCAAGCTCCTGAACGCGCTGAACGAACAAAAAATATATGTGCCTTCCGCCTGCGGGGGCAGCGGAACCTGCGGCACCTGCAAACTCAAAATTTCCGTCGGTGGAGGAGATGTCCTGCCCACGGAACGATCGTTGCTCAGCCGGCGTGAAGTCCGGGAGGGATTCCGGCTTTCCTGTCAGGTCCCGGTGAAGGACAACATGGAGATCGAGGTTCCGCCGGAGATCTTCAGTGTAAAACAGTGGCAATGCCGGGTGCGTTCCAATCAGTGTGTGGCCACGTTTATCAAGGAACTGGTGCTTGAATTGCCGGCCGGGGAAAACGTTGATTTTCGTGCCGGCGGATACATCCAGGTCGAGGCCCCTCCCCACCGTTTGGATTTCGCGGATTTTTATATTGATGAAGAATATCGGCAGGACTGGGAGAACATGGGCCTGTTCCGCCTTTCTTCAAAGGTCGCTGAACCTGTCACCCGGGCGTACTCCATGGCCAATTATCCGGAAGAAAGAGGCATCATCATGCTGAATGTGCGCATCGCTTTGCCCCCGTCGGGGAAAAGGGGTCTGCCTCCGGGAGCCATGTCTTCATGGATCTACAACCTGAAGCCGGGAGACAATGTAACCATATCGGGTCCATATGGGGAGTTCTTTGCCCGCGATACCGACAACGAGATGATTTTTATTGGCGGCGGCGCCGGCATGGCGCCCATGCGTTCCCATATCCTGGACCAGTTGAAACGACTGCGCACAAAACGGCGCATTTCATACTGGTATGGGGCGCGCAGTTTGCGCGAAATGTTTTACACCGAAGAATTTAACCGCCTGGCTGTGGAACATGACAATTTCGACTGGACCGTGGCGCTATCAGACCCCTTGCCGGAAGATGATTGGAAGGGGCCGGTGGGTTTTATTCATCAGGTTGTATACGACCGCTACCTGAAGCATCATCCCGCTCCAGAAGATTGCGAGTACTATATCTGTGGCCCCCCCCTGATGCTCAATGCGGTACTGCAGATGTTACACAGCCTGGGTGTGGAACCGGAGAACATCCTTTACGATGACTTCGGAAATTAAGACTTCTTTTTCCGGATCCGTCTCTGGTTGCTTGTGTATCGCGCTGCTGCTGTTTTCCGCTGGCCTGAGCGTCATTGGATGTGCCCGTTCCAGTTCCACTCCCTCCATGCTGTCGGGAATGACCATGGGTACTACCTGGATGGTTAAATTCAGGGCACCCCTCGAAAGGCGGGAAGGCGGTTTAGCAGATCGCCGGACCCGTATCCGGGAATCGGTGGACGAAGAGTTGAATGTGGTCAATCAACGCATGTCTGTTTTTCGCCCTTCTTCTGAAATTTCCCGCTTCAACCGTTCCTTTTCAACAGAATGGTTCGCGGTTTCACGGGAACTGGCTGATCTGGTCAACCAGGCTCTGGAAATCCACCGGTATTCCGATGGGGCGTTGGATATCACAATCGGTCCGTTGATCCGCCTGTGGGGGTTCGGTCCCGGGGGAGAGCGGCAGATTCCCGCAATGGAAAAAATCCGGTTCAATCTTGAACGTTCGGGCAGCCGTCATCTGGAGGTACGCCTGAATCCCCCGGCGTTGCGCAAGAAACTGCCGGATCTGGAATGCAACCTTTCCTCTCTGGCAAAGGGGTATGGGGTGGATCGCCTGGCGCATGTACTGGATCAGCTGGAAATCACCGATTACCTGGTGGAAATCGGGGGCGAGGTGCGCGCCAAGGGCGAGCGCCCTGGAGGCGGACCCTGGCACATCGGGGTAATGGAGCCGGAAAAGACGGGGGGGCTGCAACGCGTCATCACTTTAGAGAATCGTGCCATGGCTACATCCGGAGATTATCAGAATTTTTTTGAAGTTGACGGGATCCGTTACTCTCATACGATTGATCCCCGAACCGGACACCCGGTCAGGCACAATCTGGCATCCGTCACGGTTGTGGCCGAAACCTGCATGCTTGCCGATGCCTGGGCCACGGCGCTATTGGTTATGGGGCCGGTCCGGGCAAAAAAACTGGGGCTGGAGCGGTCTCTATGCATGTTTCTGATTGAGCGCTCCGGCCGGGGATACCGGGAATTCATGACCCCATCATTTCGTGAGTTGCTGGTTGATCCCGGGAGAAAGCCTTGATCTCCTCGGTTGATTGGTGGTTGCCGATCCTGGCCACCCTGGTGGGACTGGTATTGTTTGCCCTTGTGTTGAAGTGGACCCGTTTCCGGAGTCGGTCCGGTCCCGGCTGCGCATGTGATGGTGAGGCGCAACGCACCTGCGCGCGACACATCTGCGAACACGCTGGTGCGCAAAAAACGGAACCATCAACGACCCGGGGACGTATGGAAAAGTTAAGGTTCGCCGTTCGCCGAGGAGGAACAGTGAAAAAAGTCGTTTTAATCACCATGATCTTGTGGATGGCCGGTTTTGTTCACGGGGTTGATTTCACCCTGAATCTGAGCATATCCCATTCCCTGGAGAGCGGCCGCTTTTTTGAGCCTTTTTCCGCTGTTTTCCCTACTGAGGATGGTTTTCTCAACCGGGATTACCGCAACCGTACTGGTGTTGGTCTGGATCTTTCTCTGCAAGTCCGCGTTATTCCGAAGCTACTCCTGATTCCCGGAATCGGGGTTGTGTACGGTCATCAGGAAGCTGTGGAAACGGCAAATGCAGTCGAAGGCGAAAGCGTGACTCGCACAGAGTATTTTCGTGTCTTTTCAGCATATGTTGACGCCGCCTACCGGGTGCTTTCCCTGAAAAACAACTGGCATTTCGACCTGCTCGCGGGAGTGGGGCGCAGCCGCATCAATTCGGAAGAGATGCTGCTGCTCGTGGAGGAAGGAAAATCATTCTGGAATTTGCGCGCAGGTGCGGCGTTTTCTTTCCGTGAATTGCGTCATTGGGGCGTCCGTTTCCAGGTCATGTACCATTTGCCCGTAAAGCAGGATTATCCACGCTATTTCAGCCTGCAGGGTGGCGTTCTCTATCGGTTCTGATCGCAATCAACGTCGCCGGGCCTTGGCGGAGCCGGCGTTACTGGAACTGGAACGGCTTGAATGACTGTGGGAAGAACGTGAGCTCGAATAGGAACGGCTGGAATTCGATGAACCATAACTGCGGCTGGAGTAGGTGGAAGAGCTGTATCGGCGGGTGGCTGTTCTTGATGGGGGCGCGGAATACGCACGGGCGGAATTGGTTGCAGTTGATCGAATGCGGGGCGAATAAACCTTTGTGTCGGAACGGGAATACTGCCGTGACGAAGCACTGAAGTGTTTTGATACCGAAGAAGAATCGGATGAAACCTGGTTCCGGGTTGGGAGAATTCTGGTTGTACTGGGCAGATAGCGCTGGGGGATTGCCCGAGTCGGTTGCCGCGCTGCGGCGGAGTAGTTAGAGAAACTGGCATAGCGTGATGTGGACCTTCCCGACGGCGCATGGGCATGCGCCGTCGGGCCATAAGCGGGACTGTCTTCCTTGCGTTTGGCTTTCTTTGTGTCTTTTTTTGTGTCGGTCGCAGTTGATGTGCGTTTGCGTACGGTGGTTGTGCGCGTTCCTGTGGTGGTCGTTGTTGTCTTTTTGCGAACCGTTGTGCGGCCTGTTGATATCCGGGGATTATCCGCTCCACGATAGCGGTGGGTTGTCGTTGTGCGGTCATCTGAAGTGGTTCTGCGTCCGACAATCCGCTGATTTGAGTTATTGCGCCCGTAGTCGCGGATCACGGGTTCTCCGGTTTCAGTGCCCCGGGTATAGCGGTTGGCAACCTGGATGCGTGTCGGAGTGACCTTGCGGGTCATTAAGCCTTCCTTCTGGGCCTGATAGCGGGCGGGAGACGCCAGGGCACCACGTTTCACCACGATATTTCGGCCCTTGGCGTTGATCAGCCTGACGGTTTCTGCTTGCAGACGCAGATTCGGAGCACTGCCCCGAAAGGGGATGGTATGTTTGATGACTGTCCGGGAACCGGGGCGATTCGCCGCTTGCTGGTGAATATGAGAGGCCAGCAGGCGGTCTTTGCGGATGATGACGGTGGAGAGTGAATTGCGGGGAAGCCCTTTCCAGTAATGATAGTCCCGATGCCAGCGGTTATTGAACACAAATACGGGCCGATTCCAGTAACTCAGCGGGGTCCAGCCGTAGTAACTGTCTCCCCAATACCAGGCCACCCAGGCCGGTGACCAGCGGTATCCGGGAATCCAGTGCCAGCCCATGCCCACATCCCAGTGCCAGCGCCCATAATGGTGGGTGAACCAGCCCCAGGGGTCGTATGAGGTCCACACATAACCGTAATAAGGGTTCCACACCCAGCGGCCATGGTAATAGGGCCGCCACCCGTTCATCAGGTGGTGGGGTATCCAGATATGGCGGTTGTAGGAAGAGTTGAACAGCCAGCGGCCGTGGCGGCTCAGTTCGTACTCGTAATCGGAATAGCCTTCATCCAGGTATCGTGAGGTCCCGTAACGCGCAACACCCAGTTGCTGGTCGCGCTGGCGCTGCCATTGGTCGAAGTCATCGGTTAATGCGGTGCGGAAATAAAAGGGGCTCTCCCGGACGGCTCCGTTCAGGAAAACGACTTTCTGTCCGCTGCGGAGGTCACGGTTGTAGCTTGAACCGGCGACCTCCACCAAGCCTTCCTGAACGATTACTTCCGTGCCTTCACCGGGGATGACGTTGATGCGCAGGACGGCCCGTCCGAGCAGGAAGATTCCGCAGTCCGGAGTCTGAATTTCCATATCTCTTTCGTAGTCAAGACTGTTGGCATCCAGGTAAACGCCACCGCGGCGGATGTTCAGGGCCAGAGACGTATGCCGCAATGCCGGCAGTTTTTCCAGGTCGATCCGGGTATCATAGTCCAGGCGAAGATAATTGAGGCGACCCAGGTAGATTTCCATCCGTCCGTCGGTGGTTTCCACCATGTCTTTTTCAAAAAGGGGCAGATTTACCGTGGCTTCTTCCTGACCCTCATCGTAGCTGCGGTCCACAAATGCTTCACCGTCAACGTATTTGACACGGACTACCTTGGCGTTTTCGTAATATTTGGTGCGAAAGACCTCATCTTCACC
>JAFGNX010000124.1 GCA_016926835.1 Candidatus Aminicenantota bacterium
ACGGTGCAATTGGCTTTGCGAGCCAGGCGGAACGCGGTTTCCAATAAAGCATGGTTCTGCACCAGGTAGCCTTCCACGTGAAATACGGCGCAATCGGCAAACATCTCTTCCGCGAGGTCTCCGGCGTCCAGTTCCACCGCGGCCCCGAGATGGGTGGCGAAGGTGCGTTCGTGATCCGGGGAGATCAACACCATGCAGCGCCCGGTTTCCGCCTTCCCCCTGAGCAGGTGGGTGTGAACCCGGCGGCCTTCCATATCACTGCGAAAGAACGCGCCCATTTCATCATCTCCCACCTTGCCGATAAAGCCGGTGGCCTGGCCCAGGGTGGCCAGGCCGTTGATGGTGTTGGCCGCGGAGCCGCCGGCGGACCGTTGCACATCCATGGCCTGGATTCCCAGCATCACATCGTGCATACCCACGCGGTCCACCAGTGTCATGGTACCTTTTTTCAGTTTTCCCAGTTCGCTGTCGCTGTTGAGGCGGACGAGGATGTCCACCAGGGCATTGCCCATTCCCAATACTCGCTTCATGGCTGCAATTTCTCCTTTGGTGTGTGGTTGGGGAATTTCACTATTCCCGGATTCATATGCGGCTGTTGATCACTTTTTTAATGCGGTTGTCCGCTTCCATCAACAGGATCACCGCGTTGCGTGAGTCCAGTTCCCGCTCATCGATCAAAGCGTAGGCGGCAACGATTACGCGGTCGCCGGGATTCACAAGCCGGGCGGCGGCGCCGTTCAATTCAACGCCGCGTGAGCCCCGGGGTGCCGGGATAACGTAAGTGGTCAGGCGGCTTCCATTGGTGATGTCGTATACGTCGACTTTCTGATTCTCACGCAAGCCGGCCTTTTCCATAATTTCCTCGTCAATGGAAATGCTTCCCATATAGTCCAGGTTGGTTGCGGTAACCGTGGCCTGGTGGATCTTGGATACAAGAAACGGAATCAACATCTATCATTCTCCTGCAATGAAATTGTCAATCAAACGCGTGGCCCCGACTCGAACCGCCGCGGCCACCAGGGTGTTTCCCGGATCAACTTCTGAAACCGGCTGCAGATCATCCAGCTTTACGAGTTCAACGTACTCCAGCGCGACACCGGGAACACGCGCGATACCCTCTTTGATTTCCCGAATCAATGCGCCGGCGTCCCGTTCTCCGGCCTTGACCCGTTTCCCGGCCGCGTTCAGTGCCCGGGGCAGTGCCAGTGCCAGTTCGCGTTCCCGGGGATTCAGGTACTGGTTGCGCGATGAAAGCGCCAGCCCGTCCGCGTCGCGAACAATGGGCAGGATCCTCATCTCAACATCCATATTGAGATCACGGATCATACGCGACACCATGACCGCCTGCTGGGCGTCCTTGCCCCCGAAATAGACCCGGTCGGGATGACAGATGCCCAGAAGCTTGGCCACCACAGTCAGTACACCACTGAAATGATGGGGGCGCCGCCGGCCGCACAGATGATCGCCCAGAATCTCCTGACTGATCCGGGTTGCAAATCCGGACGGGTATATCTCGCGCACGTCCGGCGCAAAAACAAAATCCACCCCGGCGGCTTCCAGCAGACGGCAATCCCGTTCCATATCACGCGGGTATCGATCCAGGTCCTCGTTTGGAGCGAATTGGGTGGGATTCACGAAAATCGATACCACGCTGCGGTCGTTTTCATTTACTGCCGCGGAGACCAGGCTCATGTGCCCCCGATGCAGGTAGCCCATGGTCGGAACCAGACCCACTTCGCGATCCGTGAACGGGTCCAGCTCTCTTCTCAGGGCCTTGATCTCCTGTATGACTTTCATGCCGATCACTTACCACCAACCGCGCTTCCGGCGGGGCTTCCATTCTCACAGGGGGGCATAGTACCGGGTTCCCAGGCGATGATTGCGGATTTCGCGCAACAGGCCTTCCATTACGCTTTTTTCGCTGATGTCCAGTTTTTCCATATTCACGACCAGTACAGGCGCGCTGGTAAAGTTAAAGAAAAAGTAGTTGTAGGCTTCAAACAGTTCCCGCCAGTACTCGCGGGGCACGTCACGCTCCGCCGCCGAGCCGGATTCACGGATGCGGCGCATCATTTCCGCGAAAGAGATCTGCAGGTAAACCACCATATCGGGCTGACAGACCTGGTCGGAAAACAGGCGGAAAATTTTTTTATAGATGTCCAACTCTTCGTCCCCAAGGAGCTGGTGGGCATAGATGCCGTCGCGGAAAAAAATGTAATCACTGATGGTGGTTTTCTGAAACAAGCCTTTCTGGCGGATCTGCATCTGCTGCTCGTAACGGTTGAGCAGGTAGATCAATTGGGTCTTTAAGAAACCATCCGTCTCACCGCGACCCAGGTCAGAGAAAAACTGGGTGCGGTAGGGATTTTCCGGGTTGTCTAGGATTAAGCGCGCATCCATGGCTGCGGACAAACGCCGGGCCAGTTCCGTTTTTCCGGAGCGGACCAGTCCGTCTACTGCAATATACCTGTAATCAGCCATGAAGCCGCATTATACCACTATTACCGGATCCAGACAAAACCGCGCCCCGCGCTCACGATGATGATTTGCGCATCCATGCGTCACGGACCGCGTTGCGATCCAGATTGAAGCGCTCTTCAAACAAGCGCAAGATATCTTCGCGGTTCGTGATGGTGACTTCGTTGTTTTGCGCCTGGTTGGCGGGACACCCTCCCACAACCAGCACCATTTCGCCCAGCAAGGGTTCATCCTCTAAATCCTCGTTATACGTGGCCAGGTTGCCGCGGATCACGGATTCATTTTTCTTGCTCAGCTCGCGCGCCAGGGCAAAAGCACGGTTTCCGAATACCCGTAACAAAGCGGACAGCAGGTCCAGGATGCGACGCGGAGACTCGTAAAACACCAGCGTGAACGGCAGGTGGGCCAACGCGCGCAGGTTGCGTTCCAACTCGGTTTTGCGGCGCGGCGGGAACCCCAGGAACAGGAAGCGATCCGCCGGCAGGCCCGAAACGCACAACGCCGGAACGAACGCGGTGGGACCGGGCAGGGCCACAACGGAAATGCCCCGGGAGACGGCCTCCCTGATCAACAGGAAACCCGGATCCGAAATCACCGGGGTACCGGAATCCGTGATCAGGGCGGCGGATTCCCGTTGCAGGCGCTTGAGAATGGCCCCCGCTTTCTCTTTTTCCCGCGGGCTGAAGTAACTCATCACCGGCTTGGCGATGCCCAGGTGGGCCAGCAGGCGGGCCGAACGCCGGGTGTCTTCGGCCACGAGAAAATCCACGCGTTCCAATACCTGTACCGCCCGGCGGGTGATGTCCAACGGATTGCCGATGGGGACCGGAACAATGTACAGGCTCATTTACGCAGTTACCGCTTCCAGTCGCGCAGGTAACGGAAATCAATGCCAACGGCCCGGTTCTGCAACTTGGCCACGGGCGGCATGACGCGCTTGAACTGGGAACGGGTGATCATTTCTTCTACCCGGAGCACGGTTTCCCGCACGTGGCCCCGGGCCGCGACTTCATCCACCCGCAACCGCTCTTCCACCCGGTGATACAGGATCTGGTCGAGTTCCCTGTAGGTCAAGCCGATTTCGCCTTCGTCGGTCTGTTGGTCCCACAGATCGGCTGAAGGTGGTTTGTCGCGGATTTGTGCGGGAATATCCAGGTGGGCCGCCAGGCCGAACACCTGGGTTTTGTACAGGTCTCCCAAGGGCAGGCAGGCGGCGGCCGAGTCGCCGAAAATGGTCGAATAACCGATCAGGATTTCACTTTTGTTTGAAGTGCCGATCACCAGCGCACGGTAACGTTCGGAGTGATCGAAAAGAACCGTCATGCGGGTCCGGGCACACAGGTTCCCCACCTGGACTGAATTGTCGGTGGGATGTGCTTTCAGGTACGCATCCACCATGGGGGTGATCTCAACCGTCTTGCCCTCTATTTGCAGTTTTTCGCAAAGCGCCTGCGCGTGGGCCAGGCTGTGCGGGGAAGAGAGGCGGTACGGCATGAACAACGCCCGCGTATGCTGCGGTCCCAGTGCGCGGCTGGTGAGGCTCAAAGCCACGGCGGAATCCAATCCCCCGGATACACCCAGAATGGCGTTCTCAAAGCCGTTCTTATGCACGAAATCGCGGATAAAGCGGACCAGGACCGCTTCAACCTGGGTATAATCCAGCTCAATCATGGCAGATTCGCTCCAATTCCCGGCGGATCACATGCAGACGCTCGTCACGGCGGTAATTGCCGGAGAGTCGCGCACGCCGGACGGCTTCCGCATCCACATCCACATCAAATTCCGCCTCGTCCAGGTAAGGGGCGCGTTCCTGAATGCCTTTGCCCGCGGGCGCGAAAAAGGAACCGCCCCCGAAACCGATGCCGTCTTCGAACCCGGTGCGGTTCACAAACAGATAGTTCTGGTGATAGAACACGGAATGCACGTAACCCATGTTTTCCCACAGGGCAAACGAGGAAAACCCCTCGCGCCCCAGGCCGCGGAAGGGACTGTTGGATATACCGATGACCAGGTCGGCGTATTGCAGGTGGTACAGCCAGGCGTTTACGGGAAAAAGGATTTCGCGACAGATCAGCAGGCCCACCGTGAATTCTTTGACGGGGAACGTGCGGAATTCCTCACCCGCCGCGTAGAGCATTCGTTCCTCGAACATGCCGAAATTGGGGAGCTGGACCTTGCGATGGCAATGCCGCAGTTTCCCAGCCGAAAAATAAAGCGCGCAGTTGTGAATGATTCCGGCGGGTTCTTCCAGCGGCGCACCCACCAGGATATCGATGTCCCGGCTGAGTTTCTCCAGCCAGGAAAAGGTTTCATCTCCGTGATGCAGGCACACATCGAACACGATATCCTGAAGCTGGTAGCCGGTCAGGCTCAACTCCGGAAACACCACCAGGTCACAGCCGGCTTCCCGGGCGCGTTGGATGCGGATTTCGTGCTCATCCCGGTTGGCCTGAAGATCGCCCAACCGGGGTGAGAATTGCACGGCCCTGATTTTCATGTCCTCAATATAGCACAGCCGGGGAATCGGCGGCAAGCAGCGCCATCACCAGCTCATGAGCAGGGAGACACGCAGGCTGCGGGGGATCTGCATCTCCATGGCATCCCGCGACCCGCCGGAAAACACGTATTCAGACAACTCGCTGCCGAAATCAAGCAAATTAAACACCGCCGCGCTCAAAAGCGCGTCCGCCCCCAGCAGGCGCATGCGCCAGTTGAGTTGCACGCTGCAATCGGACAGGTAATCCTCACGGGGACCGCCTTTGCGGCCGCGACTGTCTTCAGCGCGAATCGTCTGCAAGAGCAGGGCGCGTTGACCGTCCACCTCCACGGCATCGATAAAAGCGAAGGGGTTCCCATCCCGGTACTTCATGGTGATGCCCAAAGATAAATTGCGTGCCAGGTTGAACAGGGTGTATATGCGAGCCACGAACGCCCGATCCCCGTCCAGGCGGCCGAAAGCGTTGAAGCGCGCGTTCGGTCCCGCCTGCCACTCCGACAGCGTGCCCAGGTCATTGGCGACCGGGCCGTTTCCGAATGGAGCATTGCCCATGCCCATGTGGGCCATGAAAGAAAAGGAAAACAGCCAGCCGCGGCCCCGCCCGCTGATGGTGAACCGCAACTGGGCATAGAAAGGATCATCCTCAAAAGCGGCGTTGTTTAAACTGTACGCCTCAATCGGGCGGTCAAGCAGGTAAACCGGCCGCTGATCCACCATTTGCAGATGTCCATAGGGCGCGGCGTAGTCAACGGAAAGCAGGCCGCGGAAACGCTTCAGCATGCCGCTGATATCCAGCATCCATCTGGCGGAAATGGGGGTGGAAAACTCCAGGGCCAGGCGCTCGCGCCGGGGCGCCTTTAAATCCGGATTTGCCACGTGGGCGGGACCACCGGTAAACCCGTACAGTGATGCGGCTTCCCGGATCTGAAACGCCCCATCGTTGTTCGCATCTGAACCCCAGTGGTATATTAGTCCCAGCGGCCGCCGCGGTTCGAGAAAACGCCCCACATCCGGGGTGATTCTTACCGGGGACGCGCCCACTGCCAGCTTCAGGCGGGTGCGGGTCCCCGGGTGCCACACCAATCCGGCATCCCAATCCGTACTCCACCAGGTGAAATCGCGTTCCGTTGAAACGCCGGCCAGGCCGCTTTGAACCACACCGGCCCTGCCCTTGAACTCCAAACGGGAAGAGAATTTCAAACGTCCGCTCACGCCGGCCTGGTGATTCCAAACCCGGTGCTGGTAACGGCTTCCCGCTTGCCAGTCGATTCCCAGCCAGGGCTGATTGGAAAACAACATTCCCGTTACCGCCGGGGCCACTTCTTCCCCCCTGTTCCAGACCTGGCGCGTTCCCGCCACCAGCGCCAATCCGGACGCGCCGGAACGCAATAACGGCAAACGTCCATTGACAGCCATCGTAACCGCGCTCAAATCCCCTCGCTGCCATTCCGGCCACATGCCGTCGCCGTCGTTGTCCATCATCTCCTTGGAGAAAGCCGCGCCGGGCAGGCGGGACTCGGACTCCACCAGCAGGCTGGCATTCGCTCCCGCTCCCTTTCGCCCCCGCCATTGCATGCCGGCAAAAAGAACATTTCGTTCCAGGTCCGCGACCTCCTGGGGAAGCCGCCCCAATTCCGCATCCAGGGCTGAGCGCTGCACCAGGTTGATGCCGGCATACAGGTCCAGCGCGTTTCCCGATACCCGGCTGCGATAGTGGCCCATGCCCATCACGGCCCGCCCGGATTCATTGAAGATCCGATCCCGCTCGTTGAAATCGTTGAAATCCCGCTCGCGTTCCACGGCGCTCAGTGACAGTCGCAACTTGCCTTTACCGACCTGTCGCTGCCAGCGGCCGGAGACGTTCCAGGCGCGGTGAAATCGGCGCCGGGTGGAGTAGAGCCGATCGGCGCGGTTGTAGGGGTGGTTGAGAATCATGGTTTCCGCGCCCGGGCCCAGCCCTCCCATGTCGGGCATTACCCCGGAGAAAAGCAACCGGGTACCGTCCCTCCCCATCGGGGCCGCATCCATATGGATTCCCGCCCCGCTTTCACCGGGGAAACGGCTGGCGATGCGGTATTCGTTGACCGCGGCCAGGGGAACCAGAAAACCGGGGGCACCGGGGTTCAGCGCCGAGGTGATATCTCCGCCCGCATAGTGCCATTGCGCCTGGTTCGCGGGCTCTCCGTCCAGGTATACCCTGGGATTGTCCAACAGCGCGAAAGCGTTGCTCTCTTCCACCATCATGGTGGTATCGGCGGCGTAGTTTTCCAGAAAACTGGTATGAAAACCCGCTCCCGGCAGCAAAAATAGCAGTTCACCCCCCAGGGAATAAGGTGAAAAATTCCACTCCTGGTCTTTGTCTGCGGCAAAAATTTCGCTGCATGCCGTCGCCAGCAGCACCCAGGCCAACACAACCATCAACTTGCGGATTGGGACGCGCATGTTGCCTCCGGGAAATTAGAATACGATGCGTACGCCGATACCCACACCGTCGCGGTGGATCACGGGCGCGATCTGGAAATTTTTGGAGCGCCGGCGGATCACGAAGCGGGAGATGGCATAACCGACGGCGGCGCCCAGGACCACATCGGAGATCCAGTGCAGGTCATCCGTGATCGTGGCCAGTCCGCCCAAAGTGGCCAGGGAGTATGCCAACACGGGGACCACAACGGTTTTGCGATACTGGTGGGCCAGAACCGTGGCCAGCGACCACAAAGTAATGGTATGCCCGGAAAACATGGCGTCGTAATGGGACCATTTGCCGGCTTCGTAACGCTTGAAAAAGCCCGCTGGGCCAGCCCAGCGGTCCTCTCCGTCAAACGCGGACGGCCGGGCCCTGCCGGTCAGGTGTTTGACCACCTGAACCACGATAAAAGAGTGGAGCATGGCCTGCAGGGCCAAGTAACCGGTTTCTTTGGCATGATCGTTGCGGGTCAAGGCGCCGGTAACCCAGATGGCTCCGGCCAGGGCGAATGGGTAGCCCTGCGCCATGCGCGACAGGAAAGGGGTGGCCTTGTCCGCCCATTCATGTTCCGCCTGGTATTCCTTGATGTCACGGTAGATGGCTTCATCGTTGTGAATCAGTACGCCGGTCAGCGCCAGCAGCCCTCCCCACACCAACAAATCTTTGGAGGAAGCGCGGAAAGGAGAGGACCACAAGCGTTTCTCATCCTGCCAGAAATCCCGGAAAAAACGGCGCTTTTTTGAATCCGGTTCCTCGCGGTCCTGATCTTCGCTGTCCCGCTCTTCGGCTGCGGCGGCCGCTGGAGATTCCATTTTTTCCTGTCGGGTTTGGATACCGCTTTCAGCGCCCGCGGCGGCAAGGGGATGCAACACCATGACAGCGGCCAGAATCCAGGCCGTGAGGTTCACAATTTTCATGACCCTATGGTAATCGAAGTGCCGGTGCAGGTCAACCGTTTTTCTGTCCGGTAGCGGCGGTTTTCCAGCTCCAGTTTTCCACGGCGCGGTTCCGGGCCCGGTCGCGACACTCCACCCGGATCCGGTGCATTCCGGGGTTGAGTCCGGGGGGATCCGGAAAAAGGATCCAGCGCCGATCGGGGTCGTATTCCGATTCCACCAGGTGGTTGTCGACCCGCACGACTACTGAAAGGTCATCAACCCCGGTTCCCCGGTCGGTAATGGTAATCCGCGGCAGTCCGGAAGCGGAAGCACGGGAAAAAGAGATGCGCGGGGGCAGGTTGTCCCGCAGCAGCACATACGTTCCGGAAGCACGCACCCGGGTGGTGTACCGATGGGTACGCAAATCCAGGCGGGTGGGTACGTAATTCCACTTCTCCCGGCGGGAATCCCAGCGGAAAATCGCGGCCTGCCGGGGATCGGGGACCCTGCAGGTAAAGGTGTAATCAACCCGGTCCAGGAATGCGAAGTGACCGGGCCCCAGGCGGACCTGGGAAGACAGGCAGGGAAACGGCGTGGGGTGATCTTGCTGCTCCGCCAGCATCAAACGCGGCGCGCGCACGCTGAGCGGCCCGAAGCGAGCGGAAAAGTCGTTCCATTTGAAGCGCGCCTGCTTTTGCGGAACCAGGCGCACAACCCGCAACGTTTCTTGAACCAGGGAACGGAATGAACCGTTTTCCGTGAGCGCGAATTGCAGCACCAGTAGATGGTCGGGAGCGGCGCACACGGCATCCACTTCGTTTCCCTGCATGGCAAAAACCAGCCCGTCCAGCGCAGAAAAAGGCGTCTGCCAGGCGGCATCAGCCACGGCCGCGCGCATTGACAGGCTCTCTTCAGCCAAAATCGGCTCGCGTACCCGGATCAGGACGGCATCGCCGGCAATCCAGGGATCCAGTTCGACACGATCCATTTCCGGCAGAGCCCCACTCGCAACCGCAAAGCGCTTTACAGCGTAAACGGTATTGCGGGTGATGCAGCGGACTTCCAGGACCCGTGCCGGGTGCGGCTCCGCCAGTTGCAGGCGTTCCGGCAGGGACAGGGAGGTATCCAGGGGATAGGTGGAGATCTCGCGCCCGGTATCATCGAGCAGCACAAAGTCCACCCGTTCCGCGCCCGGGGCGTCAATCGCCTCGACCCCGACAAACATCCAGTTGCCGCTCCTTTCCACTTCAGCGATGCGCAAGCTGGGTTTAGAACGGGTTTCAACCGGAACCAACCCGCGGCAGCGGTTGGCGAAATGATCTTCCCACTCCACCACCACCCGGTGGGATCCGGACCGGCTAGCGGCCAACGCCTCGCTTAAGCCGATTCCGGATGACTCCAGGGTGTAACCGGGCTGGGCAAACAGGTTGAAAAAGAAGTTTCCCGGAGAGGATTCACGCATATCGTACACGAAACCCAGTTGATTGTTGTCTTCCCAGTTGAAACGGGAGAACACCAGTTGAAACACCAAATCCTCGTCCAGTCGTGCCGAAACCCGCTTCGGGGCCACCGGCCGGCCGCTGTCCGAGATGTCACGGCCTCCACTGATCACGTCCACTCCGCCCACAATCACGATCGGGTGGGAGGGCGCATAATTTCCCGACGCCGGTTCAAGCGGCACGCGAAGCTCCCCCACCCGGCCGTTTGCCAAACCATCAGCCCGCGTGCGCAGGATCAACGCATCCAGTTTGGGCGCATTTCGGTCCCGGAAACCGGCCCGTACCAGGGGAAACGGATTCAGCTTCGCCCCCGTTTTATCGCGGATCTCCAGGTGAAGGTGGGGAAAACCCGAACCCGTCTCACCGGACCAGCCGATCAACTGGCCTGCCTGCACGGGTTCCGGCGGGTTGAGTTCGATATTGCCCACGTAGCGTGTGCCCGTCTTTTGTTGCCGGCGCTCCAGTATTTCTTCCAACCGCGGAGCAAACCGTTCCAGGTGAAAGTACAGCGAGGTGTTTCCGTCATGGTGACGAAGGTAGACGCCGCGGCCGCTGCCCCGCCTCACCATGCGCAACATCACGACGTGCCCGTCTGAGATGGCGTATACCGGCAGGCCCGTACGCTGAAAGGTACGGAAATCAACTCCGCCGTGAAAATGGCCGGAGCGAAAATCCTGGAACGCGCTGCTGAAACCGTTGTGACGCTTCAACGGGGATTGATAGGGCGGCTCTTTGTCCTGTGCCTGGAAAAACAAGGGAAATCCCGGCAACACAGCCAGGACTGCAAGCAAGCGCAGGATGCGTCTAAAGGGATTTTTCATTTCGTGCTGATTGTAGCACAAACTGGCACTGGGGACGGTGCTTGTAAACTTGTAAATACGGATTTTTGGATTATCAAAGTTGAAGAGTTGAAAAGAA
>JAFGNX010000125.1 GCA_016926835.1 Candidatus Aminicenantota bacterium
AACGTCCCCTCACCCACTACGGTGTGGATGAGCCATGGAGACAAAATCAACCAATTGCCCCCGGATTTCGCCATCACGGGCACCACGGAAAACACGGAAATCGCTGTGATCGAATCAGACGCCCGGCGGCTTTACGGAGTCCAATTCCACCCGGAAGTCGCACATACCGCTGAAGGGCGGCGCGTCCTGGAAAACTTCCTCTTCCGGATCGCCGGCCTGCGGGCGGACTGGAACATGGGGAACTTTGTCCAGGAAGCCGTCAGCCGGGTCCGGGCTGAGGTGAAAGACGGACGCATTATCCTGGGCTTGAGCGGCGGCGTGGACTCCACGGTTCTGGCCTTGCTGCTGAAACGCGCCGTGGGAGAGCAACTGATCCCGGTTTTTGTGGATACCGGCTTGTTGCGCAAAAACGAATTCACGGAACTGATGACCCGGTTCCGCGAAGAACTGGGCCTCAAGGTACATGGCATCGATGCCTCGGACCTGTTTCTGGAGCGTCTGCATCGCGTGCGCTCTCCGGAACGCAAACGCAAAATCATCGGCAGGACATTCATCGATGTGTTCGCCCAGGTTGAAAAGCAAGTCGGCCCCGTGGAGTTTTTCGCCCAGGGCACCCTTTATCCCGACGTCATTGAATCGGTATCGGTAAACGGACCCGCCGCCAAGATCAAGAGCCATCACAATGTGGGGGGACTGCCCCAAACCCTCAACTGGCATCTGATTGAACCCTTTCGCGAGTTGTTCAAGGATGAAGTCCGCCTGATCGGACGAGAACTGGGGCTGGATGAAGCCTGGATCAGGCGCCACCCCTTTCCCGGCCCCGGACTGGCCGTGCGCATCATCGGCGCCGTGACCCGGGAGCGCGTCCTTCGCCTCCAGGAAGCCGACGCCATCCTGATCAGTGAACTTCACCGTCGCGGTATCTACGACGACATCTGGCAAGCATTCACCGTGCTCCTGCCCATCCGCTCCGTGGGCGTCATGGGCGACGTCCGGACATATGAAAACGTGGCGGTACTGCGCATGGTCCGCAGTGTGGATGGCATGACCGCGGACAGTTACCCCGCAGACCATGCATTCCTTTCCGCAACGGCCGACCGCATCGTGAACGAAGTCAAGGGAATCAACCGCGTCGCCTACGACCTGACCTCCAAACCGCCGGGGACCATCGAATGGGAATAGGGTTTTACCCGTTTGCCGGCTTTTGCCCTGTCTGGGGTAAAAACGGAAAATGAACCGCTTTATTCACCTTCACCTGCACTCGGAATTCAGTCTTCTCGATTCCTGCCTGAAGATCAAGCCCCTGATCCAGCGTGTCAAGGAATTGAATATGCCCGCAGTGGCCCTGACCGACCATGGTAATATTCTGGGGGCGGTCGGATTCTTCAAGGAAGCGCAACAAAACGGCGTCAAGCCCATTATCGGATCCGAGCTTTACGTGGCCCCGGAGTCCATGCGCAGCAAACCGGACCACAAAAACGGACGCGTCAACTACCACCACCTGGTGGTATTGGTAAAAAACGAGAAAGGCTACCGCAACCTTTCCGAGCTCATCACCCGGTCGTTCATCGACGGTTTTTACCGCCGGCCCCGGGTGGACAAGGAACTGCTCGCGCAATGCCGTGAAGGGCTGGTGGTCATGTCCGCCTGCATCCAGGGCGAGATCCCCTACTGGCTGTTACTGGACCGCTGGGACAAAGCCCAGGAGGCGGCCCGCTGGTACCGCGACACATTCCGTGACGACTTCTACATTGAAATTCAGAACCACGGCTTGTCCAAACAGCGCGAAGTGCTGCCGAAACTGGTCGAACTGGCCCGCAGTATGGACATTCCCCTGGTGGCAAGCAACGATGTACACTACCTGAAACGCGATGACGCGGACGCCCGCGAAATCCTGATCTGCCTGCAGACCAACGATGTCCTTTCCAACCCGGACCGCGCCATGCACAAGGAAACCGAGGAGATGTACCTGAAATCCGGGCTGGAGATGCGGGAGGTTTTTCACGATCTGCCCGAAAGTCTGGACATTACCCTGGACATCGCCTCCAAATGCCATTTTGAATTCTCGCTGGGCACCTATTATCTTCCCGAGTTCTCAGTGCCGGAACCCCAAAGCATTGACGGCTACTTTGAGCAGATCTGCCGTGAGGGCTTTGAAGCCTTGAAAGGGCGCCTGTCCGGTAAAAAACACGATATCCCCACCTACCAGCAGCGCCTGGAATATGAAATCGAAAAGATCCGCGAAATGGGATTCCCGGGATACTTTCTGATTGTCTGGGACATTATCCGCTTTGCCCGGGAGCGGGGAATCTTTATCGGCCCCGGCAGGGGATCAGTAGTGGGCAGCCTGGTGGCTTTTACCATGGGCATTACCGGCATCGACCCGCTGGATTACGATTTGATCTTTGAGCGCTTCCTGAATCCCGAACGCATCTCCATGCCGGACATCGACATCGACTTTGATCCGGAACGCCGCGAAGAAGTAATCCAGTATATCCGGGAACGTTACGGAGCAGACAGCGTGGCCCAGATTGTCACCTTCGGTCGCATGAAAGCCAAGCTTGCGATTCGCGACATCGGCCGGGTGCTGGAAATTCCCCTGGGAAAGGTCAATCAATTGGCCAAACTGATCCCGGACGGACCCGGAGTGGATCTGCAATCCGAAATCCGCAACAATACCGAGTTGCGCCGTGAAATCAATCGTATCGAAAAAGCGCCGGAACTCATTGATTACGCCCTCAAACTGGAACACAATGTGCGGCACACTTCGATGCACGCCGCCGGAGTGGTGATCGCTCCCAAAAAGCTGACCGAGTTCATGCCGCTTTACAAGACACGCGATGACATCGTCACGCAGTTCGAAAAAGAAGAGGTGGAACAGATCGGCCTGCTCAAACTGGATATCCTGGGGCTCAAGACACTGACCATCGTCAAGAACATCCTCCAGTCCCTGGAAGAACGTGAGCAGATCCGCGTCGACCTGGAACGCATTCCCCTCGATGACCGCAAGACCTTCAAGATTTTTCAGGCCGGTGAAACGGACGGCATTTTTCAATTCGAAAGTTCCGGCATGCGGGATTACCTGAAACGGTCCCGCCCCAAACGCATCGAAGACCTGATCGTTCTCAACGGCCTGTACCGCCCCGGGCCGCTCAAGTCGGGAATGGCGGACGCTTACGTGAACCGAAAACTGGGCCGGGAAGAAGTTACCTATATTTTCCCCGAACTGGAAGAGATCCTCAAAGATACCTACGGCATCATTGTGTTCCAGGAGCAGGTCATGCGCATCTCCGTAGACGTAGCGGGATTCGCCATGAGCAAGGCCGACGAAATGCGCAAGATCATGGGGAAAAAGCAGGTGGAAAAGATTCCCGCCATTGAGAAGGCCTTTATCGAAGGCGCAATGCGCCGGGGACACGCGCGCAAACAGGTTGAAGAGCTCTTCAGCCAGATGGCGACCTTTGCCGAATACGGTTTCAACAAGTCCCACTCCACCGCGTATGCCTACCTGGCCTACCAGACCGCCTACTTGAAAGCCCACTTCCCCGTCTACTTCATGGCCGCCCATCTCAGTTCTGAAGCGGAAAAATCGTCTACTTCCTCGAAAGTCATCCAATACATTTCCGAATGCAAGAAAATGGGGTTCCAGATTCTCAAACCCGATATCAACCGCAGCTATATGGCTTTCAGCGTGGACTCCGCCTCAGCCATTCGTTTCGGTCTGAAGGGTTTGAAAAACATCGGGGAGTCGGCTTTGCACAGTATTCTTGAATCCCGCGATGCCGGCGGCGGGGATTTCAAGGATTTCTCCGATTTCATGACCCGCATCGATTTGACACGGGTCAACAAAACAGTGCTGGAAAGCCTGGTCAAGTCCGGCGCCCTGGATTGCTTCGGCATCCCCAGGCGGGTGCTGTTCAACTCGCTGGAAGACGCGGTCAAGCAGGCCCTGATGATCGAAAAGCGCCGGGATACACAGCAGAAGTCTCTGTTCATGGCGGAAGACAATGTGCTTCAGGTCACCATCCCTGCCCATATTCTTGAAGAACCCGAGTGGAGCGAGAAAGAGTTGATCCAGTTTGAAAAAGAAATCGCGGGCATTTACATTACCCACAATCCGCTGGAAAAATTCCGTAACGAAATCCGCAAAGTTTCCAACACAACCATTGCCAACATCCTCAACCGCGATTTCAACGGCGATACCGTGCGCCTGGGCGGTGTGATCACCAACCTGAAGCAGCGCAAATCCCGCCGGGGGGACATGTACGGCGAATTGTACTTTGAAGACTTGAGCGGACGCATCAAGGTTTTCGCCTTTAAAGACCGGTGGGCTGAAATCCGGGACAGCGTGGAAGCAGACACCCCTTACCTCCTGGAAGGACGCCTTCCCCCGGGCAATGAAAGTGATATCACCGTTTACCTGGAGAGCTTGACCGACATGGAAACACTCATGCGCCGCAAGGCGCGCCAGATCACCATCAAAGTGCGTTACGAACAGTTGAACCCTGAATTCAACCGGGAATTAAAGCAACGCCTGGAACGCAACCGCGATTCCGTGCCCTACGTGATCATGGTATACCGCAACGACGGTTATCGCACCAACATCCAGTCCGCGGCTGAAGCGGGGCTCAAAGCGACTGTATCCATGAAAACGGACATGGAACGGTTGACCGGTGAAAATTCAGTAGAGATCGTGTATTAGGGTTGGGAAGTTGAAGAGTTGAAAAGTTGAAAAGGGAACAAGTTGAAAAAGTAGGGGCGACCGGCCGGTCGCCCTTCTTTGAAACAGGAGGCAGGAG
>JAFGNX010000016.1 GCA_016926835.1 Candidatus Aminicenantota bacterium
AAGACCATCTTTATCCGCGCCGACGAAACCGTTCGTTACGAGAGCGTTTTGAAAGTCATTGATATCGCCAAAGGCGCAGGTATTGAAGTTCTCGGTGTAATTCCCGAACGCTATCAAAGCGCTCAGTAGACATCTGGTGGCCCTGCAGTCCAACAGAGTCAGCCTCTTTGTCCATTTCTTGAGATCAACGCGGGAGCGGTCCCGCCATGTCCCCCTGGATTCTGTTTCCCGGGGGATGGTTCCGCCTGGAGGTAGGCTGTGGCCAAGCTAAGTGAAGAAAAGGAATTGAAAGCCATCACCAAACGTTTTGATGAAGCTGTGACGGCATTTACACGCAAGGATTTTTCGGCGGCTCGGCAGCAGTTCACGGAGATCATCGAGTCATTCCGGGACAGTGAGCATTACAGCGTTCTGGAGATTGCCGAAAGATCCAATGTATACCTGCGCATGGTTGATGCCCAACTGACTCCACAAAAGATTGAATTGAAAACAGCCGAGGATATACTCAACGAAGGTGTGTACCAGTTAAATGCCGGCCGGATCGACCGGGCGCTTGAGCTTTTTACGGAACTTTCCCGGAAGTCGGAGAAAAACCCCTATGTGGACTTCCTGATGGCGATTGCGTTCAAACGCAAGGATAATCTTGAGTCTGCATTGGCGCACCTGAAACGCTGTATTGAAAAGGATGACCACTACAAGGTGATCGCTTTCAACGAGCCGGACTTCGAAAGTCTTCTGGAAAAACGTGAGTTCATTGACCTAATCTCATGACCGTTGCCGTTATCGATCCGTCAGAGGGATCGTCCTCTGATTGGCCCAGGTTCCGGGGCCGGTCGCTGGAGTTCTGGATTCCTTTCTGTTTGCCGGGTATTTCATTTGTTTCGCCTGAGTCCGTTCCCGATACAGCCAGATCTGTCGTGGTCTGCGATCCCTTTTCTCTTCCCTGCCCGGATGTGGATGCGGGTGAATTCTCCACCTGGCTGCAAGGACTGGTTGCAGAGGACCGCAGCATCTGCCTGGGAAAAGGCGAACTGCGGATCCTGCCGCTCCGCAGTTGGCGGTCCCGTGATCTGATTGACGGTGACGGTGTGGAACCGCCGTTTGAGTTGAAGTTTTGCGATGCCCGCCGCTCGCCCCTGCGGGTAGAGGAACGGGTTGTGGCGCTGCAATTGGATTGGCTGCATAGCCGCGGAGTCGAAGTTGAAGATTGCCGCAATTTTTACATGGAGGGGCTCATCCCCGTTGGCGGCGGCAGTGTAATCGGTCCCGGGAATGTGATTCGCGGAAGCAGCCATGTGGGCAGGAACGTTAGGATCATGTCTCACTGCTGGCTGGAGAACGCAGAGATCGGGGATGATTGCTGGTTGCTGCCGGGGTGTGTGATTCGTGACTCCCGGGTGGAACCGTCCGCACGGATCGGTCCGTTTGCTCATTTGCGCATGCAAACCCGGGTGGGCCCGTCAACCCGGGTGGGCAATTTCGTTGAAATCAAGAAAAGTGAAATCGGAGAAGGTTCAAAAGCTTCGCATCTCACGTACCTGGGAGATGCTCGCGTGGGACGTGGCGTCAATGTGGGTGCGGGAACGATTACCTGCAACTACGATGGATCCCGCAAGCACGTCACGGAAATAGAAGACGGGGTGTTTGTGGGTTCGGGAACAGAACTGGTCGCCCCGGTTCGCCTGGGTCGAAACAGTTACGTGGGGGCCGGATCCACCATTACCGAGGATGTACCCGAGGACTCTCTGGCCATAGCCAGGCAGCGTCAGCGCAACATTCCGGGTTGGGGATTGCGCAAGCGTAAGAAAAAACGTGACTGAAATTTGACATCCCAATCAAATTCCTTTATTTAGTAGACAAAACCCCGACCGTTGGCGTGCGCCACGCCAGTAAAGAGGTCAAAGTGAGAAAATAATGACCCGCAAATTGATCAAGCCCAATCTCAAGGAAATCAAGCGGGATGCCAGACGGGATCAGAAAAGGAAACCCCCGCCGCCTTATAAAACCAATGCGGAGAATTATTACTACATCAAGCAGATGAACAATCAAACTCCCATGGTGGTGGAACTGGCCACCGGAGAGACTTTTCACGGACGCATTGAATGGTATGATGAAAAATGCATCAAGTTGAAACAGCCGGATGGCGGGAATCTCATCCTGTTTAAACAGGTGATCAAATACATGTATAAAGACCCGGCTGCTGAATCAGAGAATCCGGACCCTGTAACCGGATCCTAAACGAACTGCGCACTCTCTCAGACGCAGATTGCCTTAATGTCCGGGTACATCCCATGGCGGCGGGGGCAGGTGTTTGCGCAAACTGCGGGCTTTCAGGAATTTCATACCCGAATTCCATGCGGTCAGCAAGGCGATTACCAGACCGGGAAAGCCGTCACGGAATCCTCCACGCCAGAAATAGCAGCGCAGAAAGGTAAGCGGAGGACGCAGAAATGCGTTGGTCAGCAGGAAACGTTTTCCCCGTGCCGCCATGTCTTCAGCCTGCATGGTTGAATATCGATTCAGCCGTGATACGTGGTCGGTCATGTCGCGATACGTGAAATGCAGGATATGGCCGGGCAATGAATCCACAGATCCATTTACGTCAAGGCTTTCGTGAACCCGCCCGTTCCAGATCGCGCGATCACGGTGGAACAGGCGAAGTTTCCGGTCGGGGTACCATCCACCGTGACGGATCCAGCGTCCCAGGTAGGCGGTTTTGCGGCGGATTCGGAATCCGGCGACATTGTCTCCCGGGGGATGTTGTTTCAAATGGACCAATGCCCGGGCAAGTTCAGGTGATATGCGTTCATCCGCGTCCAGATTCAGGACCCATTCATGCCGGCAGAGTTTGCGTGCGACATTTTTCTGCGAACCGAAGTCCCGGAAAGGGTGTTGGACGACCCTTGCTCCCAGTGCCCGTGCCACTGCGGCGGTATCGTCCGTGGAGCCCGAATCCACGACCAGGCATTCATCGGCCACGGACCGGCAGCTTTTCAGGGCGTCCGCAATGCGATCTCCTTCGTTAAACGCAATAATTGCCACGGATATTTTCACTTTCTCAGATTACCGGATGGTGCCGGGGTTGTCAATTCAGGGATTGTCCTTATCTGGATAGTGGACTATACTGGTATCAGAAAGGAAAGTGGTTAGAGGTATTGATGTGACGCCGATACTCAGGAACAAGCAAAAAAGAGACACCTTGTTGTTCTGGGGGATGTTGATGCTGACCCTGGCGTTCCTGTTGTACTTGTTTCTGCCGGGATCACGTTCAGCAACAAAGCGCTTATTGCCGGGGGGGGATCAAACCGGAGATGTTTCGGACGCTCCTGATGCCGGCGACGACGAAAGTTACGGTGATCGGCTAGCGACACTTCTGGATAAAGTGTTTCAGTCATCTTTACGCGACTCGGTCAGTCGGGAAACAGCTCCGGCCGCCATTCTGGCCCGCCATCTGGACAAGGTCGATCAACTGGGGCGGACCAACTCCGGCCGGGAGGCGCTGCGTCACTGGCTGCAACGCGCCCGTGATATCGGGGTGTTTGAACTGGGGGATCCCCGTATCCTTGCTGTGCCGGAATTTGTACCCAAAGAAAATGTTTTCCGTTTGTACCTGGCGCTTTTCATGCTGAAACTCGAGCACCCCGACGGCCTGGCCCAATTGCGTGAAGCGTCTGTTGAACGGTTGCTTACCATTCTTTCTTCACCGATTTTCGGTACTGTGGATTGGGAAATTCACGTGGATGCGGAGGCATTTCCTGCTGTAACGGTTTTCCGGATCTGGTTGGAGCGTTCGGATCTGTACCCACATACTCATCCCGGTCCGGCACTGGTTCAACATCTGGACCGCTTCCGGGATTTCAGCCCGGGCCGCTGGATCACGCGTTTGCGGCAATGGGCGGATTTTTCTTTCCAGGTACGTACGTTTAGAGTGGAATGGGTCGAAGATGACGGGATTATGGGAAAGGATCGCGGGGTATATGCCGATCTGCGTCAGCCGGTGTACCGTTTCCTGGGGCAGGAATACGGCATTATCCCTGGAACATCCTCAGGTTCTCTGCCGGACTGGTTGAATGATCTGATTGCCAGTGATTCGGGAGATATTGAACTGGTATCTATTCGCATGGCCAGTACGGAAACTCAGCGTCCCATGCTTTCTCCCCGCTGCATCTGGTATAACCCGCTTGGGAGTCGATTCATCGTTGTATTTTCCACCTGGGAAGCCGGGTCGGACCATCCCCGAAATCCCCTGGACGAATGGATCCGTGATCGCTGCGATGCCTATCACCAGGCCTACCGCTGTTTGACCGTCTGGGATAAAGAAACCGATCAAACCGCGGAGCAGAGAAAGGAGCTGCTTCGTTTCAGCCGGTTCCTGAAGCGTCTGGGAATGCGTCAGCCCTGAAAACCGCGGATCAGTTCCAAGGCCTGGAACCATCTGAGGAACTCCAGGCGTTCAAGATAATTGGCAATCATCCGCTGTGCCAGGGCGGGATCGATGCGGTGAATGTATACAAATTCCTTTTCTTTTTTGCGCAAATTCTTGATTGCGTAATCTTCGTAATTTTTCCACTCCCGTCGTACGGTGCGAATCCGTGAGCGGTAATCCTGGTCAACCAGTTTGGACAAGTGGGCGTAAACCCGAAAGGGTTGACTGAAATCAAGGACATCCGGCTTGTTACCGGGGTCGAAGTGACTGGCCAACGCGTTCCGTACCGGCCGGAAAGCGTGGGTATCGGGTACGGCGATTTCCGGATACCAGGGAGCGAACGCATTGGAATCCGGACGGCGCATGGCCAGCCAGATCCGGTTGCGAAGGATATCGGGGGCCGAATCCGTAAAGGAAAAAGTGCGCCCCAGTTCAACGACAATGGAATACTGGGTGGATTCCGTACAGATGGCGCGGTTCTTGGTGCGGTTCGGGGATCCCCGGCGGTACCCGTCTGTCAGGTCCCAGGGCGTATCTTCGTAGTGATCGCGAAGCAGGGCAAACAGGTCCTGAAGCCGGATTTTTTTCCGCGGAGTGAACGCGAAAGGGTATTCTGTTTCTTCGTTTTTCGTATCGCTGCCCAGCAGTTGGATGGCTCGGCGTTGACGCAGGTAGTTCCCCCGATTGCGGTCGAGTGGAACCCGGGAATATGTGGCGGCGAAGTCAAACCCGTTCTCCGCTTCCCTGGGCGAGTACCATCCCCGTTTTTCAGCGTGCGAGATCAGGTCTCTGGATCCCAGGAACTGGTCTGTCGCGCTGAGATCGACCTTTCTGATCGTATATGCGTTGGGAACCACCGCCACCTGATCATCGGGGACTCGCCGGGCGATCCAGCGCCGTCCGCGGACCAAGTGCAATACCCAGGCCTCCTGCTGATCCGCGATACACAATGTGCGCCCCGAATCGGAATACCCGAATCGTTCCACCAGATTGCCGGCCAGGAGAACCGCCTGTCTGGCGCTGCCGGCTTGTTCGGCCAAGATGCGCCTCAGCATGAAACCAATGCCGCCGTCTTTCAAGTCGGCGCTGCTTTCCTTGGACGGAGTGGCATTGGATACAATGACAACGCCATGAGAATTGATATATCCGTCGGCGTAACTGAGTTCCGGAATCTCGATCCAGAAGAGGCCCGCGGTCGAAGACGGCGCCGCCACGGTTCCGCCGTTCCGCAACCGGTAGGGCGGGGAGTTGGGTGTCTGTTTTGGCAGAATCTGGTACAAGTTGACGAACAGTGCTTGGCCCCGGTCGTCTTCGTTGTGTGCCAACATGACACATCCGGAATCGGTGGCGTTTTTGCCTGCCAGGACGGTAAAACAGTCATCACTGCACGTGAGTCCGCATGAAAGGCCGATGAGGAGCAATGCGGTAACGAGTTTCTTCATGATTTCTAGATATCACAGCTGTCCGAAAAATTCAAAGCGCGATGGGAATAGTGCATTTGCTTTTCTACATGGGGAATGATATATTCCTTTTTCCCGAATCCATTTCGGATTGCCGGATTTTCCTTCTGTTTCGGATTGACTGGATCCATGAGAGTTCAACTTTTTGTTCCTCCTCAGGGCTACATCGCGCAACGGTGGTCGGAAGGGAGTTCCATGCCCCCTCTGGGGATTCTCTATCTGGCGGCTGTTCTGCAAACCCACGGCCATGATGTGGATGTGGTGCCGGCGGATGTTCTGGATTTTTCCTGGGAGGATGTCGGCAAGAGAATTGCTGATTTCAAACCCGACGTCTTGGGAGTAACCACAACCACGGAGAACCGTTTCGACAGTTTTCGCCTGGTCCATGCGGCCAAAAGCGTGGATCCCCGGATCTTCACTGTTCTGGGTGGGCCCCATATCTCGATGGCGGGGGCGCAAACCCTGCAGGATGTTTCCAGCGCGGATGCCCTGGTAATCGGAGAAGGTGAAACCACCCTGACCGAGATGCTTTGCGCACTGGAAGCCGGAGATTCGCTGCTTGCGGTTCCCGGCTTGTATATCCGCGAAAACGACGGCGTCCGGTTCACCGGGCGCAGAGACCTGATCGGCGACCTGGATTCGCTGCCGTTCCCGGCCAGAGATCGCATTCCCATGGAGCGCTATCGTTTTTTCGTAACAACCCGGGACGGACGGGAACGACGCGCGCAGAATATCATGACCTCGAGGGGCTGTCCGTTCAACTGCTATTTTTGCGCAACTCCGATTAATTGGGGCCGGACTGTGCGCGGGCATTCCCCGGAAAGAGTGATACAAGAGATTGAATGGCTCATAGATCAGTACGGAGCGGAGTTCATCTGGTTCTACGATGACACGCTGAACTACAATCCCGGGCGCCTTCACCGCATTATGGACATGATTATTGAACGGAGGCTGAATATCCGTTTCGCCAATGAATTCCGCATTGATGTGGTGGATCGTCCGCTGTTAGAGAAAATGCGCCGTGCTGGATTGGAAAGGGGCTATTTCGGCGTGGAAGCCGGAGCGTCACGGGTTCGGCAGGATGTGGTAAACAAGCATTTTGATATTGAACGGGCTTTTGATTTTGTGCGCTGGGCAAGGGAGCTGGATTTTGTTCCCGGGCCGTTTTTCATCTTTTCCCATTACACGGAAACCTGGCCCGAGGCCCGGGAAACCCTGCGTATCATGGACCAGATGCGGGACATGCATCCGCAGGTAGACATATCGACGGCCATCCTGCACATTTATCCGGGCACACCCCTGGAGGGTATTGCTCGCGACAAAGGCATTATGCCCCGGGATTTTCGCTGGTCGAGTCGCAGGGATATGCGCAAGGTTCCCACACTGCCCGCTGCCCAGGGGCAGGTTCCGCTGTTCAAAGATCAATTGACCTGGTGGCAGATTGCCCGTCTGGTTATGGGGTTTGCAACCGCCAGCAGCAAAGGGTTCTCGCGGCGCAAATGGGCGCGGGCAATTAAATCCATCTCCGGTTTTCGCAATCTTTTCGCCTATGGCGTGTTTTTCTTGGCGTACATCGTGTCCCGTCTAGAGCAAATCTGGAAAAAGAATGGTTCCCACGGGCAATCGTGAAATTGTGAGTTCAGCTCCAGTGAGGTTCATATGAAACGCATTGTTTGCTTTATACTGGTGGTAGTGTGCGTGAGTGCCAGTCTGATGGCTGTGGGCACAACTGCTCAACGGGTCAGCCGGATTCTGGCGATAAAGCAATTCTGTTTTGAGTTGTCACTGGGGGTGGGATTGGATCGCCCCCGATTCCTGCCGTTAAGAAGTACGGGCACGGATGCCCTGCTGCGTCAGTATGCGGAAGGAGTCGGCGCTTCACTGGAAGAAGATGGCCGTTTCCGGGAAAACATCATCGGCATTCCCCTGCGTGCCGCGGTTGCCTACCGTCTGGATTACTACTGGACTGTCAAAGCCGGACTGGAATTTTCCGCCGGCAACGTGACCGGAGAAAAGTCTTTCACCCTGGGGTATCCAGCCGGCTCAGCAGAACAATTCGCGCTAAACGTGCGTAACCGCATCCAGCTTTTATCTCCGTTTCTGGAAGTGGAACACGTCATGGGAAGATTTGCCGTATTCGCCGGAGGCGGACTGCAATTGGGACGTCTGTCCCACACCTTCAGCGTTGAAAACACTACCGCGGCGTTCAGCGGCAACCTGACTGAAGAAATTACGGCAACGGGAGTCGGTCCCCTGGCCTATATTGGCGGGGCGTATCGTTATCCATTGGGGGGGCACGCATCCCTGCTTTTCCGCCTGGAAGTGCGGTTTTCCGGGATCAGCAGGTGGAACGGCAGCAAAAACTCGCTCGAATCCGACAACATGGGGAACCAGTCTCAAAGATCTGTTGACGGGGACCTGACGCGCTATGAATGGAATCCGTATGGTCGAGGCTGGGTTGAATACTGGGATCTTGGTGAAATCATCGCCGATGGATGGCTCTATCGTGATGCATCCGTATTGTCGTCACGTTTGAGCGGGATCCGCTTGACTGTAGGCATCTGTTTCTGATCTGTCTCTTTTTCTGCAGACGCCGCCGACAAGGGGAAATCGATTCGGGTGACCGCGGAACCCGGGCCGGTGTTGCCGTAGCGATCCCGGGCAAACACCTGTAACCAGCGTGTTCTTTGTAACTCGGCTTGAAACGGGGCGCGCAACAGCGTGGTTTCGGGTTGATTCACGATAACCCGGGTGTCCAAGTTTTGTGCCGAAGTGCCATACATGACCACGTAATCTCCCATGTCGAATTCTGAGCGCGGCTGCCAGCGGATGGTGATCCGCCAGGGCGCGGATTCAATCACGGAGACTTGGTCAGGGGCGCCGGGCGGGATATCCAACAGGGTCTGGTACCATTGGTCCGCCATCAACTGGTAGCCCTTTTCAGAGGGATGCACGTAGTCGGACATCAAAACCTTGTAGCCGCCGTCTTTAAGAGGATACCGGGTAAATAATTTCCAGAAATCGATCAGGGGCAGGGACATGTCCGCGGCGATCAGAAGAATGCCTTCGCGGATGGCTTCGGCCCTTGTTCGGTAAATCCCGGTTCCGGACCAATGAGACGGGTCACGGGGGATAATGGTTGAAAGTATGGGCTGCATATCCAGTTCCTGAGCGCGCTGCATAATGGTTCGGATATTGAACAGGGTGGTGGAAACCGGAATTGTTCCCGGCCAGAGTGTATCGTTGATGCCCTGGTGAAACAGCAGGTATGCGGCATTGCTGCTGCTCAGTACCGAATCGTATCGATCCATGGCCCTTAACGTTGTTTCCCCCGGATTCCCGGCATTGATCAGTACGATATCCATGTATTCGGGGTACAGCAGATCCGTAAGCCGGGGAACGTATCCCAGATCCGGCGCGGGAGTTTTGTTGACATAGCCATATGTGATGCTGTCTCCGAAAGCCAGGATGGTATTTGGATCCGGTTGTTCGGGGTTTGGGAAACGGGGATCGGGATAAGTTTCGTCCGGATCGGGCCCGTAAATCCGGGCGGGTGGAAAACCCGGCCCGGTAAAAAAATGAAAGTTGCGATAGCGTCCCGCGTGGAAAAGCTGGAAGCGGATGGCTTCACGCTGGTTGAAAAAAACTCTGCGGGGATTGATAACCGGGGTCTGGAATGATTTTTGCCAGATCCGGCGGCCGCTTGCCAGGTCCCAGGCCGACAGACGGAATCCGTCCATCACAGCCACCACGATGTCACCGGGATCGGTTACCAGGACGGGACTGAAAATATCTTCCGAAGATGCGATCGTGATTACAGGAGGTTGGATAGAGGAAACCATCTCCAGGTGACGTATCCCGGTTACCGGGTCCAGGTGCTGAAAAAAGGCGTGGAAACCATGGCTTGTCGAGTGGCTGCAGGCAAGAGCCAGGGAATCGCGGGAGTCATGGCGGGCCTGGAATACGATCCGGTCCCGGCAATCTTTAACCCGAACGCCATTGGAGGAAATCTGGTAAGTAAACTCTCCCTCCGGAGTATGCAGGCGGCCTTCGTTCCAGGTATCTTCCATAGCTCGGGAAGGGTGAAAGGCCATGGCTTGCGGCGCGTACTGAACCAGGGCCATGAAGAACAGGAGAATGTGAAAAAATCGCATGAATCGGCGCTTCATGCTACTACCTCCGCATGACGTTGGAGCCATATCCTAGCATCACCGATTTCGGATGTCAATGCAATGTGAACGGCTTGACTGCAGGCCCCGGGCGTGGTAATTGTAGTAATCATGCGGCGCTTGCTGGGGATCCTGGGTTGTGGAATCGTGTTGATGGCTGGTGCCATTCCCCTTTATTCCGCGATCGTCAACCTGTCTTCTACGAAGAATATTTGTGAATACCCCTTTGTGCAACCTTTGGGAGACAGGGTGATGGTTGTCTGGAGTGAACGGGAAGGAAGCATATTCAACATCTTTTCCCGTTTGTATTCCGGAGGGCGCTGGGGTGAGCGTGTGCGGGCATTCGGATCTTCCCTGAACTCCGAGTATCCCAACCTGTCGGCGGATGAAGCCGGTCGGATCCATATGGTCTGGATGGAAGGAACTTCCCGATCAAATCGTGATATCTTTCACTCAACCTGGGTGAACGGAAAGTGGTCCGCTGCGGTACGTGTGCATTCCAGCAAGTCGAATTCATGCTGGCCCCGGGTCGGCGTTGAAAGCGGCGGCACGGTCAGTGTGGTCTGGTGCACGGAACTGTATCCGTTTAACAACTCCTGTTACAATATTGTCAACAAGAGACGGATTTCGGGGTGGAGCGGGAGTGTGATGAATGTGTCCGCCACTCCGGATACCATCTCAATTCATCCGGCCTTGGCGGTGCGGGGCAGTGTCAGTTACGCGTGCTGGATGGACGGCCGCGAAACCAGCTGGAAAATCATGTATTCCCGTTCCCGGGGAGGTTATTGGGAAACGCCCACCATACTGAGCGCCAATGACAGCGGATGGTGGCCGGGAATTGCCGTGGACTCCCAGGGAGGGGTGCATGTTTTGTATTCCACTTTGAGAGGGGCGCCATACTACACCCGCCTGGATGGTGACGGGCAATGGACGCGTCCGGCACCGGTTCCCGGCGCCGCGGATCATGAGCGCGACTTTATTTTTGTTGAGGCGGATAACCAGGATGTGCTGCATGCCAGTTGGCGGCAATCGATTTCCGGCCATCTGAATATCGTGTATGCCAGTGCAAGCAGCAATGGCGAATGGACGCTGCCTGGATATGTTTCTGATGGCAGGGAATGCCGTACTCCGGTTTCCCGGCCCGATAACCGGGGATATGTGCATATCGTCTGGTGGGATGAAGGCATCAACAATGGAGATGTTTTTTACACCAGGGTTGAGAGTGGAAGTGGGGGAACCAGTTACCAGGCGCCTGTAGCCAGGTTCACTCCGAACCCCGTTGCGGGTCCTCCCCCGCTGACGGTTCATCTGGACGGTTCCGCCAGTAGCGATGAAGACGGGACCATCACTGCGTACAGCTGGGATTTCGGTGACGGGACCACGGGACAGGGAGTTGCGCCCAGCCATGTTTACCGGACTCGTGGAGAATACAAGGTAACCCTGACGGTCACGGACAACAATGGATTAACCGGTACCGCGTCCTCTTTCATTGCGGTTTCGGATCCACCGCAGGCGCGTTTCCTTATGAACCCGGAGATTGGGGTGGCTCCGCTTCAAGTGCACTTCGATGCATCGGCATCGTATGATCCGGACGGCAGAATACTTTCCTATTCATGGGATTTCGGAGACAACGTCTCGGCCCGCGGCCTTACCCAGGATCACGTGTATGCCGAGGCGGGCGATTATACCATTACTCTCGAAGTCGTGGACAACTACGGTATCAGTGCCCTTGCCGTCCGCACGCTGCAGGTGTTGCGGGTGTATCCTCCCCTGAACGTATCTTATGCTTTCCAGGAAAACAGGAACCTTTTTTCTGTTGAGTACCTGTACGAGGTGGCCTGGCAGGAGAACCCGCTCAACCGCCAGTATGGAATCCAGGTGACGCGTTACCGCATCTACCGGAGGACACAGGGTGGCGAGTTTTCCCTGGTGAAAACGGTGGGGGCGGATACCTTTTCATGGCTTGATCGTTATCTCGGGAAAGAGGCCCGGGGAAGTTTCGAGTACCGGGTGACCGCCGTGGATGATCTGGGGAACGA
>JAFGNX010000126.1 GCA_016926835.1 Candidatus Aminicenantota bacterium
CGTTTCCCTGTTGAAATATCTTCCAGTGTTTTCCGTTTTCACGAAAAAGAGTATGTCCTCTCGCTGGTAAGAGATGTCACGGAGCGCAAAAGGAAAAACGCAGAAATGGAGGAGTGGAACCGGGAACTGGAAGCCCGTGTCTTGCTGCGTACTTCCCAGTTGGAAGCGGCCAATCGCGACCTGGAATCATTCGCGTATTCCATCTCGCACGATCTTCGCGCGCCGCTTCGTCATATCGACGGTTTCGCCCGTCTCCTGAAGTCCCGTCTCGGGGCGTTGGCCTCCGAGGAGGCCCATTATTTCGAGCGCATTGTCCAGGCCTCCGCACGAATGCACCGCATGATCGATGATCTGCTGGAATTCTCGCGTATCGGGCGCAGCAAACTCCAGCATGTTGCGGTTGACCTGGACGCCATGGTGGCGGATATCAGGTCCACACTCAAGCCGGATCCGGGCAGACCCGAAGTGGATTGGCACATCGGATTGCTGGGAACTGTTTGCGGAGACCCCGGACTCTTGCGCAACGTGTTTGAGAACCTGTTGGAAAACGCTGTAAAGTTTTCCCGCCGTGAGGCCGCTCCCCGCATAGAGGTGTCACGCTCAGAAAAGGATGGCCATGCCCGTATCCGTATCCGGGACAATGGCGTCGGATTTGATCCGGAATACACACACAAGCTGTTTGAAGTGTTTCAACGGCTGCATGATGAAGATGAATTTGGCGGCAGCGGCATTGGACTGGCCAATGTCAAGCGCATTGTGGAACGGCATGGGGGAAGGGTGACAGCCGAAGGTGAACAGGGGAAAGGCGCCGAATTTACGTTGATTCTGCCCCTGGAAGAGGACGAAGCATGAAAGAATTGCCACGAATCTTACTGGTGGAAGACAATCGAGACGATGTGGAGTTGACCTTGACGGCGCTGGCGCAAAACAACCTGGCCAACGCCGTGGACGTGGTTCGCGACGGCGTCGAGGCCCTCGACTACCTGTTGTGTCGCAATGAATACGCCGCTCGTAAGCGAAAGCACCCGGCGGTGGTACTGCTGGATATCAAAATGCCCCGCATGGACGGCATTGAAGTCCTGAGGCACATCCGCAATGATTCTCGTTTGATGAGTATTCCGGTGGTCATGCTCACTTCATCGGCCATGGAGACGGATATAATCAAAAGTTACGGTCTTGGGGCCAATGCATATGTTGTGAAGCCGGTTGAGTTTACCGAGTTCGTCACAGCGGTAACCAACCTCGGGATATTTTGGGCACTGCTGAACCGTACAGTGGAGTCTGAATCATGAGCATGAAGCCACTGCGCATCCTTTTACTGGAAGATTCGCAAATGGATGCGGAATTGATCCAGGCTGAACTGCAAAAGGAATGGGGAGACCGCCTCTATCTGCTTCGAGTGGCGGATCGGGAGGCGTTTAAAGAGAAACTGACCGCCTATCATCCCGATCTGGTACTGAGCGACTACCGCTTGCCAGGTTATGACGGTCTGACAGCGTTACACGACATTGAGATTATGGGACTGGACATTCCGTTTATCATAGTCACCGGAACCATGGACGAAGAAACCGCGGCGGAGACCATCAAGTCCGGAGCCTGGGACTATGTGGTCAAACAACGGTTGTACCGCCTGCCGGCCGCGTTGAACCAGGCTTTGAAAATGAAGGCGGAAAGGGACCAGAAACGCCGGGCGGAAAAGGAATTGCGTGAAAGCGAACGCCGTTACCGGGCCATTTTTGAAAACACGGGATCGGCCACGGTCATCATTGAAGCGGATACCACCATATCATTGGCCAACCAGAAATTTGTGGAATTGAGCGGATATTCCCGTGAAGAAATCGAGGGACGGATGAGCTGGACGCAATTTGTTGAGCCGGACTGGCTGGAGCGAATGCGGGAATATCACCGGAAGCGCCGGCAGTCCCGAGATGCCGCGCCAAGGCAATATGAGTTTGACTTTCGCGACCGCAGCGGGCGGATTCGTCATATTCTTTTAACCGTGGATGTCATTCCCGGAAAGGAAAAATCCGTAGCATCGCTGCTTGACGTCACGGCGAGACGTGAGCTGGATGAACGGATCCGCCAGGCGCAGAAGATAGAAGTCGTGGGACAATTGGCAGGCGGAGTGGCGCATGATTTCAACAACCTGCTGACCGTGATTTCCGGCTACAGCGACATGATCCTGGCTGAAAAGGAGTTGGACCCCGTTATGCGCCAAAGAGTGAATCAGATCCGCCGCGCCGGTGAACGGGCCCAGAAGTTGACCAATCAACTGTTGGCATTCAGCCGCAAACAGATGGTTCAATCCGAATCCATGGACTTGAACCGGGTGATCCGCGAATCGATGGGAATGCTGTTTAGCCTGATCGGTGAAGACATCAAAGTGGAACTGGATCTGACGGATCCGATTCCGTCCATAATCGCCGATCCTCACCAGATTGAACAGATTCTCATCAACCTGGTTGTCAATGCCCGCGACGCCATCCGGGAAAAGGGCGCGGCTGCGGAGTCGCGTTGCATACGCATCACAACGGGTTTGGGTGTCATGCTCGCTGATGCGAATGAAGAACCCCCGGTCGCGGCTACGGGTCCCGCTGTGGTTTGGACGGTAGAGGACACGGGCATGGGAATGGATAAGTGCACTTTATCCCGTATTTTCGAGCCTTTTTACACCACCAAGGAGACCGGTCAGGGAACCGGACTGGGCCTTGCGTCGGTGTTCGGTATCATTCGCCAGAATAACGCGGATATCCGCGTGATCAGCCAGCCGGCGAAAGGGAGTACTTTCCGTGTGTTCTGGCCGGCTGAGAGGGGCGGTGAATACACGGTTCCAAGGGAACCTGATCACGAAGCAGATAAGGGTCATGAAACCGTTCTGCTGGTGGAGAGGGATGACGATGTGCGGGCATTCACCCGCGAAGCTCTCGAGCAAGCCGGGTATCACGTTGCAGATGCACGTGACGGAGAGGGCGCCATGGATTTGCTGGCTGACCCGTCATTCTCTCCCCGACTGATGATTACAGACCTGAAGATGCCGGGAATCCGGGGTGAGAGGCTGGTGAAAGTCGCGCGCGAGAGTCGCCCCGGCCTGCAAATAATTGTCACTTCCGGGTTTTTCCACAACCATGATATGGCAGCGGATGTCCAGGATCAGAATATTTTTTTCGTGCAAAAACCTTACCTAATGGCTGATCTCACAAGCCTGATACGCCGCATATTGGGTCAGGACCCGAATGATATAAGTGTGGATTCACTCAAGCCCGGTTAAGATTACTGTTTCATTTCAGCGCAGAGGTTAGCGGCGGCCGTACCCATCACCATGGCGTCCACGCCAGCGGCCACCAGTGTAAATCCCTGTTGGATAAACGGTCGAACCGCGGAAGCGTTGATGCCGAATACGCCCGTGGCTTTTCCCGCATCCCGGCATGCCGCAAAAATGCGCTTGATGGCTCGGGTGACTTCGGGGTGATCCACTTCTCCCGGGTACCCAAGACTGGCTGAAAGGTCATAAGGACCGATGAAAACCGCATCCAGTCCGGGAACATCCGCGATTTCTTTAATCCGTTCCACTGCCTCCCGTTGTTCAGCCTGCACCACCACAACGGTTTCCAGGTTGGCGCGCTGCATGTATTTTGTGAAATTCTTGCCGTATCCGTGAGCCCGCGCCAGTCCGACGCCCCGGCTGCCTTCCGGTGCATAGCGTGCCCAGTTCACTACCCGACGGGCGTCTTCGGGCGAGTTGACCAGGGGAACGATAATGCCGCTGGCACCGGTGTCAAGCGCCTGCTTGACCGCGACCTCGCTGGCGGAGGCGATACGGACCAGGCTGGTGCAGCGGCCTGCGGTACCCTGAAGGATACGCTGGACGTGAATGGGGGACAAGG
Source organism: Candidatus Aminicenantota bacterium (assembly GCA_016926835.1). Lineage (GTDB taxonomy): Bacteria > Acidobacteriota > Aminicenantia > UBA2199 > UBA2199 > UBA876. The sequence continues at coordinate 3,885 of JAFGNX010000126.1, forward strand.
GGGCATGCTCGGTGTCGATGCAGATCCAGTCAAATCCCGAAGCGGCCAGGATCTCTCCGCATTCCGGAATCCCAAGGGTCACGAAAATCCCGCAGAGCAGTTCACCTTTCTGAAGACGTTGGCGGAAAGTGGTGTGCATGGCAATACCTCCGCCCTGATTGTACGACGGGATAGTTCGTGGGGCAAGCAAATCTCGAAGTGTGAGAGAAAAGAGTCCCTGCTCTCATTTATCACCTTGGGAGGATGGCATGCGGCTGGGGAATGCGGCGATACTGTCGGGGTTGCTGGTGCTGGGATGTGCCCTGGGCGACGGATTTCAAGCCGGCGGAGAAACTGAGTCCGGAGAAAAGGAAGGTCAATCCAGAAGGCTGCAACCCGA
>JAFGNX010000127.1 GCA_016926835.1 Candidatus Aminicenantota bacterium
CGCTGCGACTCGCCCCCCGAAAGCGTAACCGACGGCTGGCCCAGCCTCAAGTACCCCAGGCCCACATCCTGCAGCACGCGCAGACGCGTCGCGATCCCCGGCACCGGGGCGAAAAACGCGGCGGCCGCGTCCACGGTCATGTCCAGCACCTGGTCAATGGACCGGCCCTTGTAGCGAACCTTGCGGGTTTCGGTGTTGTACCGGGTTCCGCCGCAAACGGGACAGGTTACATCCAGGCGGGGCAAAAATCCCATTTCCAGGCGTTGCACGCCCAGGCCTCCGCACGCCTCACAACGTCCTCCCCCGGTGTTGAAACTGAAGCGCCCCGGGCGATAGCCGCGAATCCTCGCCTCCATGGTTTCGGCAAACATCCGCCGCAACTCGGTCATCAAGCCCACGTAGGTCGCCGGACAGGAACGCGCGTTGCGGCCGATGGCGCCCTGGTCCACCTCCAGAACGCGGCGGATGGAGTCCGGGATCAGCAGACTATCCACAGAGACACCATCGGGCATGGCCCGATCCCCAGCCAGCTGCGCGCGCGCCATTGGTACCAGGGCGTTCATGACCAGGGAACTTTTCCCCGAACCCGACACCCCGGTAACCACGGTCAGAACCCCGCAGGGAATCTCTACATCCACGTTGTCCAGGTTGTGAACATTGAGGCCGGCAATCCGAATCGACTCTTTGCCCGGTGTTTTGCGCCCGCGCAGCGAATCCAGGGAACGTTTCTGCAACAGGTAGTCCGCTGTCAACGAATTCTTTGCCGTAGATAGTTTGCGAATATCGTCGTTGAAGATTACGCGGCCACCCGCTTCGCCGGAGCCCGGCCCCAGGTCCACCACCCAGTCGCTTGAGGCGATGGTATAGGGGTCATGCTCCACCACGACCACCGTGTTGCCCGCGTCTCGCAGGCTGCGCAGCACGGCCACCAGGTCCGCCACCTCGGACATGTGCATGCCGATGGAGGGCTCGTCCAGCACGTAGATCACGCCGGAGAGCTGAAACCCGATCTGGGAAACCAGGCGCGTGCGCTGGAGCTCCCCTCCGGAAAGGGTGTGGATGCGGCGGTTCAGATTCAGGTATTCCAGGCGCAGGCGCAGAAACGCGTCCAGGCGCTGGCGGATCTGCGGCAACAGCGGCGAAAGCAACGGCTCTTCGGTGTCATCGGGCTGAATGCCGGCGAACAACTCGTGCAGATCGTGGATCTCCATTTCTCCCAGGGCATGGATATCCAGGCCGCGGAAACGAAACGCCAGGGCGTCGGGACCATATCCGCCGCCCTTGCAGTCCGCGCAGACCGCTCCGGAATCATCGCGGCCTGTTCCCCGGCAAGCCGGACAGGCCCCCAGGGGTGAATTGAGCGAAAAGGTGGCCGGTTGGGGTTCCCGCAACGCCAGGCGACAGTGGGCACAATACAGGCGCCGGGAATACAGTTTCTCCTTCTGTCCGCTCCGGACCAGGATCTCGCCGTTTCCTTCTTCCATGGCCAGTTCCAGGCTTTCGCGCAACAACGCGAGCGGCGTGTCCGCGGGCTCGACCGCGTCGATCAGCACCGCGATATCATGGCGCCGGTTGCGATCCATTGGCGGCGGCTCATCCAGGCGGACCCACTCTTCGTCCACAATGGCCTTGAGGAATCCGCGCTTGCGGTAGGTGTCGAACAACTCGCGGTAATGTCCCTTGCGGTTGCGCACCACCGGGGCCAGGATGTGGATCAATTCCCGGCCGTGGCGGTTGATCAGCAGGTTCCCCAGGTCCTGAACCGCCAGCGACTGGATGGGCCTGTTGCATTGGGGGCAATGGGGTTTGCCCACCCGGGCATAGATCAGGCGCAGAAACGGGCTGATCTCGGAAATGGTCCCCACCGTGGAGTTGAAAAAATAACTGGAATGCTTTTGATCAATCGAGATGGTGGGAGAAATCCCGCGTACGGAACGGACCGCCGGTTTTTCCAATGACTTGATAAACTGGCGGGCATACACGGACAGTGATTCCAGGTAGCGACGCTGACCTTCCTGGAACAGGGTATCGTAGGCCAGGCTGGATTTACCGGAGCCGGACACGCCGGTCACCACCACCATCCGGTTCTTGGGTATATTCAGCGAAACCTCCCGCAGGTTGTGCGTGGAGGCGGCTACGATTTCGATCTGCCGCATCGGGTTGCCAGTGTAGCATATCCCCCGGCTTAAATCCAGACTCGCCGGGGGTTGCATTCTTTATAGAACCATGTAAAATGTCGCTATACACCAAGACCATTTTGATTGGTAGAGAGGAGTCGTTCATGAAAAAAGCGATTGTTGTTGCCGGTCTTTTGATCTGTGTAGCATGCTGCACACCGCTGTTTTCCCAAGATGATTCCGACATCAGTTTCACCCAGGAATACATCGCCTCCATGACCAAAAAGCCCGGGCCGGACCGCATCAAGGCATTTGAAGCCTACGTAAAAAAGTACTCTGACACCTCCCAGAAATTCACGCGCCTGGCTTATTACTGGATTGCCATGGACAGTTTCCAGATCCAGGATTATGCCAAGGCGGTCGAGATCGGCAAAAAATGCCTGGGATTCAACGGCTACGATAAAGGTGAAGAAGCCCGTCTCAACCTCATGCTGGGAAACAGTTACGGGGTAAAGAAAGCCTCCGTTTACAACAAGGACCTGGCCCTGAAGTACACCAACGCCGCCATCGCCGTCGCCTCTTCCGCCCAGGGCCTGAATGATGTCCTGTCCGCGGCCAAAGACCTGAAATCCAAGCTGACCACCCCGCCGCCCCCATCGGAATCCCCCGAGCAGAAAATGAAACGACTGGTCCTGCAGGACGAGGATTTCTCCGCCGCCATTGACGCTTACAACAAGATGGGCGCGGCCGACAAAGGCAACGCCGATATCCGCCGCATGTACGGCACGGCCCTGATGCGCGCCGGACGCCTTCAGGAAGCCGTCGATGTCTTTAAAGAAATGCTGGCCAAAGATCCTTCCGGAACCATTGCCTATCGCCTGGGCCAGGCGTACGC
>JAFGNX010000128.1 GCA_016926835.1 Candidatus Aminicenantota bacterium
CCTGTTCCCGGCTTATCAGTTCCCCATCTCTTCCATCTCTTTCGCCATTGAACCCAAGTCGCGCGATGATGAGAATAAAATTTCCAACGCCATGCAGCGCATCCAGGAAGAGGATCCGACGGTACGCTCTGAGCGTGATACGCAGACCAAAGAGCTGGTGATATCCGGCAACGGCCAGATGCACGTGGAACTGGTGGTCAACAAGTTGAAGCGGCGTTACGGCGTCGAAGTCACCATGAAGCCGCCCAAGATCCCCTACCTGGAAACCATCCAGGGCCATGCCGATGTCAACAAGAAGTACAAGAAACAGTCCGGCGGCCGCGGTCAATACGGGCATGTCATGATCCGCATGGATCCCCTGCCCCGGGGTGAGGACTTCGTATTCGAAGAAACGATTTTCGGTGGCTCCATACCCAGGAACTACGTTCCCGCCGTGGAAAAAGGCATTCTGGAAGCCCGTGGCAAGGGCGTGTTGGCCGGATACCCGGTAGTGGATTTCAAAGTCGATCTGTACGACGGCAGTTATCATGAAGTCGATTCCTCGGACATGGCGTTTAAAATCGCCGCTTCCATGGCGTTCAAGATGGCCATGAAAGAAGCCAAACCCACCCTGCTGGAACCGATCATGAAAGTCGAGGTTTTCGTCCCCGAAGAGTTCATGGGCGACATCAACGGCGCCCTGAGCGGCCGCCGCGGCAAGATCCAGGGAATGGAGTCCAAAGGCAAAAACATGGTGGTCAAAGCCCTGGTACCCATGGCGGAAATGCTGGATTTCGATCCCCAACTCACCTCCATTACCGGCGGCCGGGGCTCCTATTTCATGGAGTTCTCCCACTATGATCCACTGCCGCACCAGTTGCAGAAAAAGGTAATCGATGAGGCCGTAAAAGAGGGCCGGGTCAAGGAAGAAGAGGAATAGGCGCCGGGGCGGCATAGGCCATGGCAGAGCAGATCCTGGAAGCCCGCGGAGTCGAAAAACGTTTCCGCCTGCCGGACCGCTCCCAACTGGTGGTTCTCAGCGGCCTGAACTTGACGGTGGCCGCGGGCACCATGGTGGCCGTCACCGGGGCTTCCGGCAGCGGCAAAAGCACCCTCCTGCATCTGCTGGGCGGCCTGGACTGCCCGGACGCCGGTCACGTTTATTTCCGGGACCGCGACCTGGGTTCACTCTCCAGCACGGAATTGGCCGAATTCCGCAACCGTCGCCTGGGATTCGTTTTCCAGTTCCACTACCTGATGCCGGAATTGACGGTCATGGAGAATGTGGCTTTTCCCCGCCTGGTCATGCGATTCAAACGCAGTGAGGCCTTTGCGCAGGCGCGGTCGCGGTTGCAGGAGGTGGGGTTGGCCGATAAGGCGGACATCTTGCCCCATCAGCTTTCCGGGGGAGAACGCCAGCGCGCCGCCATCGCCCGCAGCTTGATCAACGATCCCGACCTGATCCTTGCCGACGAACCCACGGGTAACCTGGACTGGAACACCGGAGACCGGGTATTCAGCCTGTTCCGGGACTTGGTGGCGGACACGGGGCGGACCGCCGTGGTCGTGACCCACAATGAAGCCCAGGCCCGCCTGGCCGATGTGGTTTATCACCTGGAACATGGACGGTTGCTCTCAACGCAGCCGGGTGAATAACCCTGGCGCCAACATCTGCGTATAGATATTAAGGCTGACCCCTCCGTACGGGGGGAGAACACGCTTTTCGCATCACTGGATTCACCCCCGTGAATGTAGCGGTCGGCATAGTTTAAGGAGGCATAATATGAAACGTCGCATCTGGGTGGCCTTTATCCTGTTGGCCACCACCTGGCTGGCGGCCGCGGATTTTGATCCCAGCCGGTTTCAGGACCGCATCCATGAGTTCACCCTGGATAACGGCCTGAAGTTTATCCTGCTGGAAGATCATTCCGTCCCCATTGCCAGTTTTGTTACCTACGTCAATGCCGGAGGCAGCGACGAACGCATTGGTATATTCGGAATTTCCCATTTCCTGGAGCACCTGGCATTCAAGGGTACCAGCGAAGTGGGCACAACTGACATCGAGGCGGAACGCCGGCTGATGGCCGAGATGGACCGTGTGTTTGACCGTATCCTGGCTGAAAAAGACAGCCTGGAACCGGATCAGAAAAAGCTTGAGGTTCTCAACGCCGAATTGGAAAAACTCAAGGAAGAGGCCGCCAAATACGTAAAAAGCAATGAGTTCACGTCCATTCTTACCCGAAATGGTGTGGTCGGTTTAAACGCCGGCACGGGCAAGGACTCCACCATGTATTTTTACAGCCTGCCTTCCAACCGGCTGGAGTTGTGGGCGTACCTGGAGTCCGCGCGCTTTACCGACCCGGTTTTCCGTGAATTCTACAAAGAGCGCGGCGTGATCATGGAAGAACGCCGCGTGCGCACGGAAAACCAGCCGGTGGGGAAATTGATCGAGGAATTGCAGGCCATTGCCTTCAAGGATCACCCCTACCATGTCAGCATCGTGGGCCCCATGAGCAATATCGAACACATTACGCGCCAGGATGTGTATGACTATTTCCGCCGCCACTATCATGCCGGAAACATGGTGATCGGCGTGGCCGGAGACGTGACACCCAAGCAGCTGCGCAAGATGGCGAAAAAATACTTTTCCGCCATCCCCGAAGGCAAGCGCAACCCGTTGGTGTTTTCAGACGAAAAACCCCAACTGGGTGAAAAAACCGTTACCATATTCGAAAACAGCCAGCCCTGGCTGGTAATGGGTTATCACATTCCCTCGGTACGCCATCCCGATTTCACCCGCTTCCAGGTGCTCAACTACCTGCTGACCATGGGACGCAGTTCCCGCCTGAATCAGCGCATGGTCAAGGAAGAGAAAACCGCCCTGGCCGTGGGTTCCATGGCCGGGTTCCCCGGCAACAAATATCCCAGCCTCTACCTGGTATTCGCCCTGCCCAACAGCGGCAAGACCACGGACCAGTTGCTGAATACCATTGAGGAAGAGATCGAAAAACTGAAAAAGGAGCCGGTGTCCGCCGAAGAACTGGATTCCGCAAAAACGCGCATGAAGGTTACCGTCATGCGGCAGATGCAGAATGACCTCTATTTCATGCTGGGCCTGCTGCAGTCGGAAGTACTGCAGGGTTCCTGGCGCAAGGCCTTTGACGCCATGCGGGAGATCGACGCGGTCAACGCCGGGGATATCCGCCAGTTGGCGGAAAAGTACCTGGTCCGTTCCAACCGTTCAATCGCTCGCATTGAAAAAGAGCAATCCGAAAAAGAGGAGGTGTCCGAATGAAACGCCTCATGACAATTGTGTGCATGATCGGCTTTCTGGTACTCAACCTTGGGGGCGCCTCCGGATCTGATGTGGACGATTTGCGTTACCCGGAACTCAATGAATTCACGCTTCCCCCAATTCACAAGGCGGAAATGGAGAACGGCGTGCGCCTGCGCGTTGTTCGTACCGATAAACTGCCGCTGGTGGACATCCGTGTCCTGGTAGACGGCGGTTCTGTTCACGATCCGCTTGAAAAAGTGGGATTGGCGTCCATGACGGCCGGCCTGATGCGCATCGGCGGTACTGAAAAATGGACGGGTGATGAGCTCGACCTTTTCCTGGATCGCCTGGGGATCAATCTGGACGTTCAGGCTGCGGACGATTACTTTGTGGTTACCGTATCCTGCCTGCACAAGGACCTGGATACGGCTGTATCCGCCCTGGCCCAGGTATTGCGTTCCCCCCGTTTCGCCAAAGACAAGGTGGATGAAATGCGCACGCGCCTGTCTTCATCCATCGCGCGGCGCAACGATGAACCCAATGGCATCGCCGACCGTGAATTCAGCCGTGTCATCTACGGCAAGGATTCTCCTTTCGCGGCCGTGCTGGAGTACGCGCATCTGGCCGCCATTAAGCACGCCGACTTGCAAGCCTGCTACCAGCGCTTTTTCGCGCCCGGGAATATGCTCGTCGGCGTGGCCGGCCCCGTGGACCTGGCTGAAGTCAAAACCGTATTCCAGCGCCATTTCGGTGACTGGAGCCACAAAGCCGACGTGCCCGCTTATCCTGAAGTCAAGCCCAATCCCGCCGAGGCGCGGGTGTTTCTGGTGGAAAAGTCCGACCTCAACCAGAGCACCATTCATATCGGTCACCTGGGCACCCTTCGCGACCTGAATGTCGAACCGGCCCAGAAGGTGTTTAACGCCATCTTTTCCCAGGGCATGAGTTCACGCCTCTTTTCACGGGTGCGTACCAAGATGGGCCTTACCTACGGCGTGGGCGGCGGCATTGAAACCGAAGAGCGCCATCCGGGAAAGACCGCGTTCTTTACCTTTACCAAGTCCGGTTCCACCATCAAGGCCATCCGCGCCATTCTCGAAGAGGTGAAAAAGATCCGCGCGGAAGAAGTGACAGCCGAAGAGTTGAGTGAGGCCAAAGACTACTTCATCAACTCTTTCGTGTTCCAGTTCAGCAGTCCGGCGCAGATACTCAACCGCGAACTCAGCCGCGAATTCTACGGTCTTCCGGAAGGCTATCTGCAACGCATGATGGACCAGATTAAAAACGTCACCCCCGCGGACGTGCTGGCCGTGGCCAAAGAGTTCCTGCATCCGGATCAATTCCGCATCCTTATCGTTGGCAAAGAAGCCGACATGGACGGCAACCTCTCCGAGCTGGGTGAAGTAAAAAAAGTGGACATCACCATTCCACCGCCGCCCATGGAAGAAACCATTCCCGAGGCCACGCCGGAATCACTGGCAAGGGGTGCCGCCGTGATCAAGCAAGCGTTTGGTACCGTGTACAAAGGGTACCGCGACTTGAAAACCCTGCGGACCGTGGCGGATATGAAGATGTCCGTACCCCAGGGAACCTTTGACGTGACGCTGGAAACCGTCACCCGTTTCCCAGACCAGCGCTATACCGCTATGACCATCATGGGCATGAAAATGGAGACCGTGATCAACAAGGACAAGGGCATCATACGCCGCATGGGTCAGTCCCAGTCTCTGCCGCAGGAGCAGGTCGAGGCGGGTCGTTTCGGTTCCATGTACCACATGGCCAACCATGCCGATGAATACCACTTCCAATACCTGAAACCGGTCACTGTGGACGGCGCGCCATACGACGTCGTATACGTCACCCCGGTTGACGGCAAGGACAGGTGGCGCAAATTGTATTTCAACCGGAATAACGGCCGCCTGGAGATTGAAGAACAAGTCAGCCAGATGCCGGGCAGCGCTGGTGTAGCCCGCGAAATCAATTCCGATTTCCGCGAGGTTTCCGGCATTCCTTTCGCTTTCAAATCGGTCAGCAAGATCAAGGATAAAACCGTGGCCGAAGTAACGGTAAAGAAAGTGGAAGTCAACAGCGCGGTAGACGAATCGCTTTTCAGTTTGGAATAAAGTACCATCTGGAACCGTTCCCGGGGGCAACCAACGCCCCCGGGAACGGGTCCGCAATTGACAGTATACCAGCCCCGTGCTAATCTGCGCGTACGCAATGCGGCAGGCGAAAGTGGCGGAATCGGCAGACGCGCCAGATTTAGGATCTGGTGCCTTCGGGCGTGGGGGTTCGAGTCCCCCCTTTCGCAGATAACCGCCGGTTGGTGGGCAGAAGGAGAAGATCCATGAAAAAAACAGCAGCAATCGTCATGATCCTGGCCGTTGCGGCGGGGTTGTATGCCGAAAAACTGGCCGTTTTCCCCGACTTGATGAAACCGAGCCAGCTGGTTGTGGGCAAAGACCATATTTTTGTCGGTGAGTTCCCCACGGTTTATATTTTTTCACGTGCCGACAACTCCCTGGTCAGACAATTCGGCAAGGAAGGTGAGGGCCCCAGGGAATTCAACCGCTTTTTTATTTTGCGGACTGTGGACGACCGCTTGCTGGTCAACAGCTTGGGCAAAGTCACGTTTTACACACTGGAAGGTGAGTATATCGAAGAGAAGCGGGTCAACATGCAGACGGGTCTGAACCTGCTGCCTTTGGGCAAAGACCGTTTTGTGGCACGGGGTTTCACCAACGAAGAGGGAAAAGCGTTTATCACCGTGAACCTGCTGGACAGAGAGGGCAAGAAACTCAAGGAGCTGGGCCGCATGCCCACGGGTCTGCAGGGGGATAAGATCAAGGTGCTTGAAGAACAGACGGCCTACGAAACCGACGGCGAGCGGATTTTTCTCTCTATCGGCAAAGAGTTTGTGATTGATATCTTTAATCGCGAGGGAGAGAAGCTCACTTCCATTACCCGGGAATACGAACGGGCGAAGTTCACCGAAAAGGACCGCAATACGGTTCTGGAAGAGATTCGCACCGACCCGCAGCAGAAGCAATTTTTCGATATTTTTAAAGAACGGGCGGTGTTTCCGGATTACTGGCCCGCCGTGGCCAGTATTTTCCCCTCCGGCGACATCCTTTACGTGATGACCTTTAAGCGTGAAGCGGACACCTACGAAGTGTTTGCCTTGAATCGGGACGGCACCCTGATCAGCCGCAAAATGATCCCCTTCAGGTTTCGTACTCCTTTGCAACCTTTTCCGTCAAACGTGGTGGACGGCAAGTTGTATCAACTGATCGAGAACGATGACGAGGAGTGGGAACTTCACGCCTGGCCGTTGTAAGCGCCTGCGGCTGACGGCGGGGGCGTTGATCCTGGCCGCAGTCTTTGCCGAATGCAATTCCCCCCGGCCGTCAACCGCGCCGCCTCCGGCGGGACTGCGCGAAAAAATCGTCACTCTGGCACGTTACCTGGAAGGGTTGCCTTACCATTACGGCGGTACGGATATCGACGGCTTCGACTGCTCCGGCCTGGTTCACTACGTGTTTCACTGCTTCGGCCTCGAAGTGCCGCGCACGGCCCGAACTCAGGCGCGCATGCGGGGAAAGGTCAAATGGAGGCATGCCCGTGCCGGGGATCTGTTGGCTTTCCGCCTGAAATCGGGTTGGCACACCGCCATCCTGATCAAAAGAAACCATTTCATTCACGCGCCCGGCCGGGGGCGGCGAATCGAGATCGCGCGCATGAACGACTGGTGGAAACGCCGCCTGAAAGCGGTCGTAGATGTGATCGGTCGGTAAAAAAGTTGAAGAGAACAAAACAAGGGGGACGGTTCTTGACAATTTGATATTTTGCATAAAGTCTAACTGCCAACAATAAGCCAAATTGTTTCACTGAAACAAGCAAAAATATCGGTTGTAAAGCCAAAATGTCAAATTGTCAAGAAC
>JAFGNX010000129.1 GCA_016926835.1 Candidatus Aminicenantota bacterium
AATCTCCTTGAACACCGTCATTTGTTTCTGACCGTACGCAAAGTACACACCGTTCTGCCCCGGTATGTGCGTTTACCAGGTGCGGCCTGGATACAGCGGCACCTGGGCCAACGCATCAAGGCCTGAATCCAACTAGGCTTTCAACACCACTGCCGCCGCGGGGTCCAGGACCTGAAAAGTGAATGACTCCGTAATGAACAGGTGAACCATTTCACGCTGATCGGATTTGTACCCCACCGAGAGGTCCTGGCCGACGGTAAGCTGGAAATCGCCCCCCCTTCCGGAAAGGACCAGGCCTCCCTCAATGGCGGGACTCCAGGCGATTGTACCTCCCAGTAACCCGGCTACCCGTTGATTGAGAGGATAACCGCGCTGATCACCCTGCTGCAGCAATTGATAGGGGCGCGTTCCCAGGACCATATGGTACGGACCGCCAATGCCTTCCTGCTGCAAAGTCAGGATGGCCGCTTCCACGCCTTGCATGAATCCCTCGGGCAGTTCGTTGAACTCCACTGCCGGGTGAGGCGAACTGGGGATAATGCCGTTGATCCCCGCGGCTTCGATCCCATGGTAGACCGCCGTTTCCTCAAAGTGGGAAGCCTGGCGACAGGCTGTCTCAAGGGGAGCCAGGTCGGGATTGCGCACACCCCGTTCCAGGTGTTCCAGTTCTTCCATTGACAGGGTGAAATCCACACGAGCTTCAAGCAGGGGCTGCACCTGGCGCAATCCCCAGCGAATGCCCTGAACGGGTTCATCCGCATGATCCAGGTTTACCCGTCCCAGGTTGACCGCGGCCCGCGTCCAGCCGAAAGGTCCGTCGAAGTCAACCAGTTTGCGTGCAGAAAGATTGCCCTTCAGGGTGGATTTTGCCTGTTCATCTATTTCATCCCATGCTTTCTGTCCCAAAGGAGCCAGGTTTCGTTTTAAAAGGTTGCTCATGCTTATTCTCCTTATTTTAAATTCCCGATACCCAGACTGCCGTCCGATGCGGGAGCATCAGTGCCGGGCGCTTTTTCTTCCGGTCCGCCCTCACCCTCTTCGATTCCGGTGATCGATCCGGATTTGAACAGGTAGGTTCGCAATTCTTCATCAAATTCAGGTATGCGGCGACGCAACCATTCCAATGCCATGGCTGCATGTTCAATCTCTTCGTTGCGGTTGTGCAGCAAAATGCTTTTCAATTCAGCTTCCTGGGTGACATCAGCCCGCTGGTTGTACCAGTCCACGGCTTCCAGTTCTTCACAGAGACTGGCCAGGGCACGATGAATATCCCGGGCTTCCACTGACAGATCAGATTCGTGGTAAACCGTACTCATTTTATCCTCCTAGCTTTGATCTTGCTGACTATATTTTAGCAGACTGCCAAAAGGGCTGCAAACCGCGGATCAATAGAGAACGGAGTCCTTTCGCAGCCGCCATTCTGTAAACAGGCGCAGGCAGGAACGCCGATCCAGGGAAATGCGTTCCAGGGGAATAGAATCGGGTTCGTCGCGGACAAGTGCGTAAATTCGTCTGTCCGAGAAGCCGATCTTTTCGGCGTCATTCCGGGTGCAGCCGTAGAAAAGGCGGGGAATACGGGCCCAGGCGGCCGCCCCCAGGCACATGGGACACGGTTCGCAGGTTGTATAGAGTACGCAGTCAGTCAGGTGAGGGCGGCCCAGAACAAGTGCTGCGGCGCGAATGGCAAGAATTTCAGCGTGTGCCGTGGGATCACGGCGGACAAGCACTTCGTTGTGGTTGCAAGAGATTATTCTGTTGCCTTGAACAATCAGGGCACCGAAGGGCCCGCCGTCGCCCCGCTCGACTCCCAGGCGGGCTTCCGCGAGCGCCCGGGCCATGAAACCGGGGCTTTTGCTCATGATTTCTGTCGCAAGGCCGCCCTGCGGATGCGGTCGGTCGGACCAAGGAGAATGACGATGTCTCCGGCCATGAACGTTTCGTCCGGGCCGGGATTGAAGCGCATTTCTCCTTGCCGCCGAATGGCCACAACCATGGCTTCATAGCGTTCACGCAACTGGGAGTTGCGCACGGAAAGGCCGTTCAGGTTTGATTCATCATGAATGACGATCTCTTCAAGGGTCAAATCCAACATGCGGGGCTGGGAAACGATGTCCATCAAGTCCACTACGTTGGGACGCAACACGCTGTTCACGATGCGCTTGGAAGATAGCAGGTTGGGCGCGATTACGTGTTGGGCGCCGATGCGACGCAGCTTTTTTTCGTTCTGGGCATCCAGTGCCCGGGCGATCAGAGCGATATCGGGATTCAGCTCCTTTACCGTCAGCACGGTGAAAACATTGTCCGCATCGGATGACAGCAAAGAGACAAATGTGCGGGCGCGCTGAATGCCGCTTTGCAGCAGCACATCTTCCTGGGTGGCATCGGCACGCAAAACCGGGAACCCCCTTTCTTCAGCCTGGGCGAAACGTTGGGGATCCTGCTCGATGATCAGGCATTCCAGGTTGTGTTCGTTCAGTTCACGGGCCACGATTTCGCCCATGCGGCCGTATCCGGCAACCACGATATGATCCCTCATTTTGGACAGGGCTTTCATGCGTCTCCTCCCAAGTATGCTGCGCATCCGGCTTTCCACGCCTTGCTCCACTACGGCCGAGGCGATTGAAAAGACCAGGCCCAGGCCGCTGAGAATCACGAGAATCGTAAAAATCTTTCCCGTTGTAGAAAGCGGGAAGACTTCGTTGAACCCCACGGTGGTGATGCTGATAATGGTCATGTACAGGGCATCGGCAGCGGTCGCTTTTTCAATGATCATGTAACCGGCGGTGTCTATAATCAGAAAAATCAGCAGCAACACTGCCAACACAATCACCCGGGAGGTTTTCTTCATGCTGATCCCATTTTACCAGAAGTGGCAACCGTGGGAAAGAAAAACCTGTTGCGAAGAGGTTGGCGGGAGACAAATAGTCGAAAGTGGAAAGTCTAAAGTCGAAAGTAAAAAAGCAAACCGGCTAGTGGCTATGGGCGATGGGCCGGACCGTGACAGCTTCTTTCCAAGTTTCCAATTCTCGTAACAGATATGTCAGTCCGTTTTTATTCGCCTCGGCACCAGCCAGGCGGCAATCACGGCGGTGAAACCGGCGACCATGAAAGTCAGCAGTCGTGAGGTAATCTCCTTATCCAGGCCACTGCTGATCCAGAAGATGGTAAAAACCATGCCCACAACGATGGTGATCAGGGCCGCCCGGCCGTGGAAGCGTTTCCAGAACAGGGACAACAGGATCACCACTGAGAAAGTGCCACCGATTCCGGCCCAGACGTAGCTGACCAGTGTAAAGATCAGTCTGGATGGAGAGAAATACGCCAGCACCAGAGCCACGATGGCCAGCAACCCTGTAATGATACGCGAGTGAAGCAGGCTGTCCGCGTCTTTTCCTTTTTCCTTACGGGCCGGTTTGATCAGGTTCTCCGACAGCTCCGTGGCGGAAAGAATCAATAGCGAGTCAGCTGTGGAGATCATGGCGGCAATGGCTCCGGTAATCAGGATTGCGGCGATTGCGGGAGGAAAGATCTGCAGCATGACCGCCGGCATTACGTATTCCTGGTCTTTCAGCCCGCCGGGGCCGAAGATGGCGAGTCCGATCCATCCCAGGGA
>JAFGNX010000130.1 GCA_016926835.1 Candidatus Aminicenantota bacterium
CTCTTCAACTTTTCGACTCTTCAACTTTCCTTGTATTGGATTGACATCATTTTTTTTGTGGGGCTATAATAAGCACATGATTATCGAGTGCCCGAATTGCAAGGCGCAATACAGTGTCCCGGATGGCAAGGTTCACGGCCGAAAGAAGTTCAAGTGCGCGCGCTGCCAGCAGGTATTTACCGTTGACCTGAAAAAAGAGGACTCAGCCAGCAAGAAAGACACCGCCAAAATCATCCAGGAAAGCATCACGGATTCCCTCTGGTCGAACGAAAACCTGATGCTGCCGGATGATCGCAAGATATCCATCGCTGTAATCAAAGGCGCCCGGGCCGGGTACATATTCAAACTCAACAAACCCTATATTCTGATCGGCCGGGGAAAGGTTGATCTGATTATCCCTGATAAGGAAGTTTCCCGGAAACACCTGGCGGTGGAGGTTCGAAATGAAAAGATCCTGCTCAGGGACCTGGGAAGCACAAACGGCACCTTTATCAACGGGGAAAAAGTGTCCATCACGGAAGTGGACGATCAGAGTGAATTCCGTATTGGTCAGACCACATTGATGCTGATCTCCACCCCCATAAACCGGGAGTTCGACAAGTAAATTGTGGCGTTGCCTGCGTCTCTTCATTGACTTTTCCCTGAGCGCCCTGGTTTTCACTTTTTTTGTTTCCGGACTGGTCTTGCTGCTCAATCCCGAAGTTCTGGTCACTCCAGGGGACTCCTTCCTTCTATTCACCTATCTGTTGCTGTACTATGGAATCGGCTGGTGGCTGGTCACGGCCATCCTCTATTTTTTTGTCCAGTTTGCCGCAGGGCGCAAATTCGCCGTCGGCATCATCTGGCCGCCGACCCTGACCTACCTCTTGTCTTTTACCACTCTTGTGATCACCGCAATTTACTTTCTCAATTACGATTATTACCGCAGTTTTCTTTCCGCAGAGGCCGGCTCCCTATGGTTGCGCATCCTGATCGGTCAACTGGTACTGGTCATCACCGGCATGGTGTTTCTGCTGCAAAAAGGCAGAAGCAAACGCTGGGTCCAGGCTGCTTTCCTGGCCTTCCTGAGTTATCAACTGCTGACCACTTTCACAGGAATGATGTCAATGAGTATCCCCCAGATTCCCGCTGTCAAGCAGCAGCAACTGGTCCAGGAAGTCACCCCGCGCCGGATCCGCCTGGTGATCGCCGACGGCATCTCCATGAGTCACCTGTTAAGCCAATCTTCTGAACAGAAACTGCTGAACTTCAATTTCCTGATTCAGAATGGTGTGCGGGCGCGCATTCACTCCTTTAAACCGAATTTCAGCCACTCCCAGATCAACACTGTATTGTCCGGCCTTCCGCCATCGGCTTTTCACAACCACTCCCAGGTTAAATTCAAAGTGGGCGAGCTGGAACAGGAGTTTGACCTGTTCCCCCGATACCTGTTTTTCCGGTATTCCTCGGTCATCGGCGTCACTGCGTTTTATCGACGCTTTGCCGTTCCGATCAAAGACCATATCCGCGAATACTATGCCGCCAACAACTTCGGCACATCTTCCCTGATCTACCCTGATTTCACCCCCATGTACTCCGAACGGTCCCTTGAATACAACCGCCGCTTCAAACCACTGTATGCAGACCTGCTCAATCAAATGAACCGCCGCTATGAATTGGTGAAACGCTTTTTTTTCTTTGACGACTACCTCAAACGCAGAATTCCGGACCTGAAAGACACCCCGCTTTACTACTCGAGTTCCCGCCTATTCGGGCTGGCCAACGTGGCCCGATACTTTTCCCAATACTCAACCCACCGCATGTTTGAAACCGTTCCCGAAGCGGACATTAAACGATACTCATGGATCCTGGAAAAGTATTATGAATATTACGATTCGATTGTCGGCAACCTGATCAGCACCACCGGCGAAGACGAATTGCTTGTCATTATCAGCCTCTATGAATTCGAACCCCTACCCGTATGGCGCCGGGTCCTGCTCAACATGTTCGGCAAAAGGGATGTCTACGTTTACAAGCCCCTTGACGCCAGGGGCACCATTTTCCTGTACGAAAAAAACGCTTTGAAAAAGGGATACCCGGTAAATTCGATTTCAATCTACGATATCTTCCCCACCCTGCTCTACTATTCGGGCTTTCAACTCAGTCGCGATCTGCGAGGGGAAGTGGTGCGCGAGATATTCACGGATGAGTTCCAACTCAACAACCCCATCGACATCCGGCCGGACAACCCCTGAACCGCGTTGACCACAGGGCCGCAAATTGCGTATAATCCAGGTTAATGAAAGCCCTTTCGCTGTTGATTGCCCTTTGCCTGTTTGGCGGGGCCTGCATGCGCTCCCCCGACACGGTTCCCGAGATTACGCCTCAACTGGAGGAGCGTCCTGTAAAAGGCACCGAGGCTGATTCTGCGCCTGTGGGCATCACCACTCACAGGAATCATCTGGTAATGGTCCGCGAATCCGGTGCCATCGTGAAAATAGACCCACGCAATCTGGAACGCGTCATGACCGCCCAGGTGACAGAGAACGTTCGCGCCGGCATGATCTCCGGCGGCGACAAACTCTTGTTGCGCACAAAAGAGCCTCCACTGCGTTGGATCATCTTCAACCTGGAAACATTCCGGGAAATCACCCGCATCATTCCCTCAGGTGAAACGGAACAAGCGCTGGCAATCGGCAACAACATCCTGGTCACTCACAACCAAAACAAACTGACGGTCACCACATTGGATTCCAACCCACTGCGCAAAGAAATCGAAATTTTACCCGGAGACTTTCGCGCCTGCCGGGTACATGGAGACCGGGTGCTGATCCTTTCCCGCACCGAACTGTTTGAACTGAAACCTCCCGGCTTTGTTCTGCAACGTTCGACACTGCCCCACTCGGCTGCGGGTGATTTCCTTCTGCATGACAAATTCCTCTATTACGGCGGCGAGAACCGGCTGCTGGTCAAATGGTCTCCCCATTCCCCCAATGCGGAATGGACGGCTCCCCTGCCCCGTATCCTCAAGGTGGCACCTTTGGAGGCCGGAAAATTCATCGCAGTATTGCCAGAGGATCAACACATCCATTTTTTTACTCCCGGGGGCGGGCACGCCTGGTGGTCGCCGCTGAGTGGAACACGACTTTATCCGCCACTGCGGCTTGATGAAAACATCGTGGTGTTTCTCTACCCGCATCATGCTCCGGAAATCCGTTTCTTTAACTGGAAGAAACAAACGGTCATCACCCACAAAGGCGCCACCCCCTTACGTGATCTGCCCCGGGCCGTGAAAGGGCACCTCTTTTTTCTGGTGGAATCAAACGGCGAAATCCAACTGCATACCCTGGCCAATCGCAGGGGAGTGGAAATCTCGATAGAACCGGAATTCCCAAGGGTTGCCGGCCGATCACTGGAGTTTCGAATCAACCCTATAAACCTGGTCCGCGCCGAATTCAACCTGAGCGTACGGAGTCGCGACAGCAAAACCCCGGTACTGACCATTGCACTTCCCCGGACAGATCCCATAACCGCCGCCTGGTTGCCCCGTGATCCCGGAGAATACATCCTGGAAGTTGAGGCCATCTCAAAGGATGGCTTCAAGGCCAGCACCAGGAAACGCTTCAAGGTTCATGACCTTGCGGAATTCACCCGCGTTCATATCTCCGCCATCCAGGCGGAATGCCATGGAGACCGCGTCGCCGGCGGAGACACGAAACCATGAAATCCCTGGCCCGGCTCCTTTCCCTGCCGGGAATAATCTGCCGTCAGCCGGACAATTCCGGCAATTACACCACCATCGGCATTGGCGGAAATGTGGGCATGTCGCTGCAGGCAATCACGCCATCTTCCCTGATCGCGGCGTTACAGATTATCAGAAGAGAAAAAGTCGCCCACGTGGTGATCGGAGGGGGAAGCAATACGGTTTTTCCCGAGGCGGCGCCGGAGCTGGTGCTGGTGATCAACCGCACCCGCGGGATCCGCCGCATTGCCCGCGACCGAATCGCCGTCCAAAGCGGAGAATCCACCCTGAACGTGGTGGCCTGGTGTGCGAACAACGGCGTCAAGGGATTGGAATTTTTGGCCGGGATTCCCGGGACCATTGGCGGAGCCGTTGCCGTAAACGCGGGCGCGTTCGGCCGCGACTTATCGGCCTGTTTTATCCAGGCACAACGCCTGAACGGCCGGGGGAAAGTAACCCCGATACAGCCGGCTGAATGCAATTTTCAATATCGTGATTCCCTGCTCAAGCGCGGAGACTCGGTTTTACTGGAAATCATCCTGGCTGTTGAACCCGATGACCCAAAGGTGGTCCGTCAACGAATTCGCCGCAATTTTTCTTACCGCCGGCAAAATCACCCGGGCTGGAATGCCCGCACTGCCGGCTGCTTTTTTAAAAACCCCGGTCGAGACAAAGCCGGATCCGCCGGACGACTGATTGATACCGCCGGATTGCGGGGCTGGCGCCGTTCAGGGTTGGAAGTATCCCAACAACATGCCAATTTCATCTTTAACCACGGTAACGCGCAGATGACCGACCTGCAGGCGTTTATCCAGCATATCACCAGTGTGGTCATGCAAAAACATGGTGTCCGCCTGGAACGGGAAGTGGTGTTCGTGACCCCGGATGGGAAACGCTACTGAATCCATGGCCGGGACTGCGCGCTTTATTTTTCTTTTTTTCGACGGCGTGGGTCTGAACCCCGATCACAGGGCCAATCCCTTTGCCGCCGCCAATTGCCGTTTCCTGCCGTTTCATCAACCCGCTCCAACACTCCCCGACGGTACGCCCGTAATCCCGATCGACGCCCTGCTGGGAGTTGAAGGCATTCCCCAGAGCGCATCCGGACAAGCCACTCTTTATACGGGTATCAACATACCCGCCCGCTGGGGCCACCGGGGCAGTTACCCGGGCCCCGAATTGAGGCGCGTTCTCTACCGGGATAACCTGCTCAAGTCCCTTTCCAACTGCGGCCGGAGTGCGATATTTTTCAACGCTTACCCCCATTACTCCCGCCTGTTTTCCCCTCCACACCTGGAGTTAATGCCGGACGGGCAGTTCCGTTTTTCAGTTGATTTTCCGCAACAGTTTCGTCGCCGCCTGTCAACCACCACCTGCATGATGCTCAGCAGCGGCATGAAACCCCGTAACGAAGAGCATATCCGACAGGGAAGCGCCTTGTACCAGGAATTTTCCAATCAATCCCTGATCCGCCTGGGATTGGACATACCTGAATATTCACCGGAACAAGCGGCCGATATCATCGCGAACAATGCCGCCACGGTGGACTTTCTCTTGTTTGAGTATTTCCAGACAGACCTCTTCGCTCACCGCAAAACATTCCAGGAATGTGTGGACCTGGTCATTCGCCTGGACAAGCTGGTTGGGCGACTGCTGGAGCAAATGGATCCGCAACGAGATACTCTGATTCTCACCAGTGACCACGGCAACCTTGAAGATTGTTCTCTGCGTACCCACACGCTCAATCCCGTTCCGCTGCTGGCCTGGGGAAAGAATGCGGATGACTTTCGTCCGCGGATCCGGAACCTCGGGGACGTGACCCCGGTGATCCGTAAACTGATGGGCTGTTCCGCCGGGAGTTCCGCGACGCTCGCGGAAAACAGCGCTTACCTTGATTCCCGACAACAGGAGTTGGCATGAAATCATTTCGACATGAACTGTGGTTTAACATCACGCAACGACGGCAATTGGTTAACATCACCCCCACTTTGCATGAGCTGGTTGAAAAAAGCGGGATCAGAGAGGGACTGCTCTTGTGCAACGCCATGCACATCACCGCCAGTGTATTCATCAACGATGATGAAAGCGGATTGCACAAAGATCTGGAGGAGTGGCTGGAAGGGCTCGCTCCCGAGAAGCCCCACAGCCGCTACCGCCACAACAACGGCGAAGACAACGCCGACGCCCATCTCAAACGCACCATCATGGGACGTGAAGTTATGGTGGCGGTTACAGGCGGCAGCCTGGACCTGGGACCCTGGGAGCAGGTTTTTTATGGGGAATTTGACGGGAAACGGCGCAAACGCGTACTGGTAAAAATCATCGGGGAATGATCATCCAGGACACGGTTTTCGTCAACACCTTGAAAAGCAAAAGAAAATGCTTTACAATTCAGGATAACACGCCGTCCCGGCGTCACCAAAAACAGAACCATGTTGGAGCCAATCCCGGAAAACCGGATCAGTAAAGATTTTATCAACACGCTTCCTCCCCTGCATTTCAGGGGGCGTGTCGAAGTAATCAACCATCCGGACCAGATACGCAAGGCAACCCGGCACCTGCGTCGCCATCGTGTGCTGGGATTCGACACCGAGAGTCGGCCGGCCTTCAAGAAAGGCGAATCCTACCCGGTATCACTGATTCAACTGGCCACCCCGGAAACGGTTTATCTCTTTCACCTGACGCACATCGAAATTGACGATCGACTGACGAAAATCCTTACCAGCAAGCGCATCAAGAAGGTGGGAATCGCTCTAAACAACGATCTGGATAAATTGAGTGAACTTAGGCCCATGAAAGCTGCCGGCTTTGTCGACCTGTCCCGAATCGCCTCAGAAAAAGGTATCGTCCAGCAGGGCGCTCGCAGCCTGGCGGCCCGTTACCTTCATCGGCGTTTGATCAAATCCTCCCAACGGACCAA
>JAFGNX010000131.1 GCA_016926835.1 Candidatus Aminicenantota bacterium
AAGGAACCATTCAGAGGGCAGCATTTATCACCTGGATCCGCTGGTACCCTGTCTGTTCAACTCCGGATGCGGCATCGGTCGCAGCGGCATTACCACACTGGAGATTGCTGCCGGTTGCATCCAACTGGTCCATTGGTTCGACAGCAGGCGTTCCGTTAAGTACTTTGAATACAACGGTCACCAACCTCAGCCTCTCAATGACTCGGCTTTCTTTCGCGTGATCCTGAAATCCGAACCCCTCGACTACCTGTTCGCCCGTATCCGCCTCCTGGCCTGAAAATCATGCCAAATAGGGCCCCCAATGGATGAGTTGAGTAAAAATGGCTGAATGGGTATGATGAGAAAAACAAATGAGGAGAATTTTCATGAAAAAAGGAATCGCATTTCTGTCATTGCCTCTCATCGCCGCATTTCTTCTGGTTCCCCTGGCCTGTTCGGATAACGGTCCGGCAACGGATACGGAAAACACTCAGGCGGTGGATCAAGCCCGGTCGAAGGTGTCTCAAAAGGTTGAAACAGTCCAACCAGAGGCGGTCAGCAGTTCAATCAAGGGCGGCAAGCAGGTTAAGGCCGACCAATTCACCCTTGTCATTCCCGGCGACTGGAAAAAACACCAGCAGTTTGATGTATGGTGCCCCGCGAACGAAGTCGACAGTATCCGCCTGCCGGATCACCATCTTACTCAGGGTGCCAGACCTCCGACGATGTTGAACAGCTCCGATCTGGTCGAAGGAATCAAGGCGAGCATCGGGACCGACCCGCAAGACTTGAAAATGGTAAAAATCGGAGGAATGAACGGCGCCACCTGCAGTTGGGAAAAGGGCGCATACCAGAGCGTCGGCCTGTTTCTCCAGGAGAAGAATCCGATGTTCGACATACCCATACTCAACTTCTTTATTCTTCGGGCGCCCAAGAATTCCTTTCCCCAACATAAGGAGACCTACGAGGCCATCCTGGAAAGCATCAGGATCTGACGCATATCGTCAGGCAAATTTTCGGCATTTTGATTATTCAATCTGAGAAAACCAGTAAAATATCCCGTTATATTTGGCGTGTAAAAATCGCCTTCGCGGCTGCATAAGAATGGGCGCCCTCTCACTGGAGAGGACGCCCTCTTCTTATTACCTGAGAGAACAACTTTCCATCAGATCTCCCACGGAAATGCGGCCGTTCAGTTAAAGAACTACCGCGATCACCAGGATCACAACGCCGATGGCCGCGATGAGGAGGAGATCTCTTGAGCTGATGGCCCCCCCGGCGGCATCGGAAGCCGTGATCACGTCCGACCCACTGATCTCCAGCTGAGTTGAGGTGTCCGCCTGTTGAACCTCTTGTTGCACTTCCTGTTGAAGCACCGGCTCTTCAAGAGCGACGGCATAGGAAGAGACCAACACGATCATCAACAGGAAACTCCAGATCTTAACTTTGTTTTTCATGCGAATTCTCCTTTTTTATCTTTTCAATTTTGGCTCTTTCAATGTAAAAGGCCCGGACTTGCAGATAATGTGTTCGTATAAAACTTTCCTTGGGAGCAAGCCGGAGAGCCCGACCGAGAGACTTCAAAGCCGGGACAAGCTTACCCTGTTTGGCGTAAGCCAGGCCCAGGACGTCATGGGCGTAAGCGCTTTTTGCGTCCAGGCTGATGGCTTTACGGGCATAAGCCTCAGCCTCCTGTGCCTTGCCCTCTTTAAGGCTGACCATGGCCAGACTGAACAAGGGATAGGGATCATCTCTGAGGGACTCTCCGGCTATTTTCCACTGCTCCTTCGATTTGTCTAATTCAGACCGTCGGTAATAGGCCGTGGCCAGATTGATGGGGGTCAGAGGGTCGTTTTGCAGTGCGGGAAAAGGAAAGAGGCTTTTATCGGGGACCACGGCCATCATCCAACGGGACTGATTCCGCTTCTTTCCCAACTCCCAGACCTTCATGAAATTCCTAGACTTCATGGCATGCCGGCCTCCAAAAAACGGGTCATGGAAGATAACCTGGTCCTTGTCATCATCAAACCCGATCACCACCCGGTAATGTCCTTTGGCTATCTGTTTTATGGTTTTGGTCAGAACGATCACCGGGATGTCTTTCCCAACCACTTCCTTCAAGGTCCGCAGGTTTCCCTGGAAAGAATAGCTCTCAAATCCTTTGGATCGCGGGTATAGAACCAGATCGGAGTTATAGGTCACCTGGTTTTTGGAGTCGTAGATCTCATCCGCGATTTTCTGCTGGCTGAAGGATCGCGTTTCGTCCCAGTAGTTGAGGACCATAACCAGGCAAGCCGGGCCGCAGTAATTTCTATCCAGCCATTTTTCGAAGGGAACCGTCTGGATCAGATATCCCTTCTCAGGCTTGATTTGCTGGTATTTGAATACCTGAGCGGAAAAGAGACAGGGGGCAATCAGCCACAAGCCGGCGAAGAGCCCCCATACCCTTTTTGAAGTCCGCTTTTTCAACTGAATCACTTTGGTGTTTCCCACGCTAAAGAATCTTTTTTCCCCGTAACAGCCGGACGCCCAGGATGATCACGGCGACGACCAGAAGAATGTGGATCAGGCCGCCAAAGGTATGAGCTGTTAAAAGACCCGCCAGCCACAAGACAAACAGCACAATCAGGATTGTCTCGAGCATATCAACCTCCTTCTTCTTTCCGCCATCTCGGGCTCATCAGTTATCGGACGTTACGATGGACTCGAGAGCAGGCAATGTTTTAGAGCATTTTTCATGCCATGATCTTCCCACATTTTTTACTGTCTCGAGAAAGTGGGTTCCTCTCCGCAAAAAGCCTGAGTTTCAGGTCTCCGGCGACTTAAGGCCCTCGATCTTTCAAAATCAGCCGTTTCCCCGGCTTGAGAAATCAACCCGTTAAACAGGACTTTTCCTGCTAAACAGGACATTTCCCGCTTCATTACTCTAAATGATGCTTTCAATAAGTCAGGTCTTTCCCTGTTGCGGGAGGCGGTTTTTGGTTTTGAGAACAAAGCTGCTGGTCGAAGGGGATCGATTTCAAGAGCAGTTGTGATAGACGGGTAAACTTCCTGAGATAAAAAAAATCAATTGACTTCTCTGTTTACCTGGTTTGCAAAAAAGAGAGTTGCAATCCCGGCTTTTCAAATACAGCATGTAAGTATTCGCTTTATGGTCCAATGGCGCAGGCACTTTCATTTCCGGGTGCTTGAATCGCGACAGTGAAAGCGGGATGGAACGCAGCTAATCGTCATGGACATTTCCCGGCGGGGGCGTCGCGTGAATACGGGCGCGGGCCGGACGTCCGTTATCCCCATGTCCCGGACATGCGGCCCGCAAAGAGAGGAACGGTGCGAAATGAATGATGAGATGGTTTCTTTAAAAGTCGAGTTCACGAATTCACATGAAAAGCGACTGGTACTGTTGTCGTCGCTGCTCAATGCCCTGGAGCATTTCCTGGAGCACTATGGAGTGATCGGCATCCTGGGGACGCATTTCTGTTCGATCATCGGCAAAGGCGATGGAAAGAAAAAAACGCAGCGGCTGCTTGCGGCCACGGGTTATGAAGGCGATCCCGCCGTTTTCTTCAGAGTTCTGATCGAGCAGCTTGAAGCGGCGGACAGCCGGGAATACCGGTCCATAAAAATCAATGGCATCACGTTACCCTACCTGTTGCTGACCACGGTTCTTGAGATTCTGATTCCCGGCAACAGGTTTATCCAGATCCGGAACGTCCATCAACTCGAAAAGTTGACCAACACGCGCTTTAACGATCAGGAACGCAAAGATTTGCAGCAGGTTGTTGAATTGTTCCCGGTCCGGCTTTCCATGCATGTCATCCGGCAGATGCGGGTGTCGCGTGCGATTGCGTATCAGTACATGCCTTTTGTCGACGAATTGAATCCCGATGGTTCTGTTCATACCTGGGTGGGGCAGTTCCATCGCGGTATTGTTGAGCAGATGTACTGCAACCGCATCATCTTTATCCTGAACATGTCCTGCCCCGTTTACTGCCGGTTCTGCTTCCGCAAGCACAAGGAATGCCGCAACCAGAAGGCCCCGACCCAGGATCATGTCCGGAACGCGCTGCTTTATGTGCGTAACTCTCCCCAGATCAATGAAATCGTGCTGACGGGAGGCGACCCGTTCATGAATCGCGCCACATTGAGTTATGCCATTGACGGTTTAAAGGAGATTCCTCATGTGCGCGCCTTGCGCGTGGCCACGCGCTCGATTGCCTATTATCCCCACCTGTTTCACGCGAACAACGAATTCTGGTTGAATTTTCTGAAGCGCAAGTACCTGGAACTGGAGGCAAGGGGGAAGCGGCTCGAGGTCGCGACCCATTTTATCCATCCTGACGAGGTTTCCATCGAAAGCCTGGATATTATCACGGAGCTGACCCGCAACGGGATCACAGTCTATGTCCAGACTCCGCTGCTGAATGATTGCAACGACTCGGGTTACGAACTGAAAGTCCTGTATGAAAAACTGCGGGGGGCCGGAGCCGAGATGCACTACATCTACATCCCCTGCAGCCCGATCAAGGGCAACCGCCGTTTCGTGTCTCCCATTTCACGAGGAATGTCCGTGGCCGGTTATCTCCGGGCCAATCTTTCGGACCGGGCGATGCCGCGGATATGCACGGCCACGAAAATCGGCAAGATCGATTGGAACCTCAGTGGCTGGGCGGTTGAGAAGGATCCGGAAGACGGGCGCCTCATATGGATCCGCACTCCCTATACCATGGAATATTTCAGCACATTCGCCCCGATCCTGCAATTGGAAAACGTAGCCCGCGTCAATCCGGAAGGCACGCTGGATGTCAAGTTCATGGCCGAGATCGGGGACGCGGGCCTTTTCCGTGGATCACGCGAACCCAGGTCGACGCACGCGGTTTTTCCGCCGGAACGGGAATTATCGGGGGAAAATGCCGATGCCGCCAAAGCAGCGCTGGCGCAACTGCAGGCCGGCGCCGTCGCCGATCAGCGTTTCATGCATACGGTTGTGCCAACGGGATCCTCATCACTTTTCAGGACCCACCGCACGCGCGTGGAGTGGGCATTGGACGCCGGGAACAGGGGGGTGAAAGAAAACATCGACTACATCCGCAAAAACAAAGACATCACGGACGTGGTCATTTCCGGCCGCGATGATGTGATCTCCTCGTTTTTTTATTTGCGGGAATTGGTCCGGCGACTGACGCAGATCGATCACGTCGTCGCCATCCGTTGTCGCAGCCACCAGTTTAACTACCGGCCCGAAATCTATACTCCGACCGTGCTCAATCAGTTGGCGAAACTCAACAACCCGGGCATTGTCCATCCCAAACGGGTGGAAATCGAGACCCAGTTCCTGCACTCCAGCGAATTCAGGCCGGAGCACGCGAACCTGGCCGCCAATCTGCGGCGCCGGGGGATTACGGTTTACAACAACACGCCGTTGCTGCCGTTTGTCAACGACTCGGAGGCGGAATTGTTGAAAATGGTTTCTTTGTGCCGTCAAAGCGGGATTGAATTTCACCATCTCTATATCGCCGGATTGCCGATCCAGCTTCCCTGGAGTGAAGAATATCCCGTTGATGTTTCCAGCCTGATCGATATCGCGTCCACCATCCGCCGCCAGGAAAGCGGCCGGAGCATTCCGCGTTTTGTCATCCGCAGCCGTTTCGGGGAAGTTGATTTCGGTTTGACTTCCGACGTGATCGAGAGTGACGAACAGGGCCGTGTTTTCGTAAAACTGTTGCCGTATGATCTGGCTTATTTTCAACGCATGGATCCCGGGTTTTCCTGGCCGGAAGATGTCCGCGTGGATGCGGACGGCCATCCCATGGTTTGTATTCCCGGGTTAAAGCGAACACCGGAATTCCTTTTTTCATAATTTTTTTCAGGTCCGGACGGCAGCAGCGGCGCCGCGTGCAACCCCCTGCGGGAGTTTTGCGCAAGCCGATTGAAACCGTTGGCTGCAATTCATTCACCTTTTCGCCATTATCAGGATGAGTCGGGAAGTCAGGAGAGAATCCGGATGCGGGGTGTCAGTTGAGATTCGGCGGGTGAGGCGGTAGAATGGAGAACAGCGGAAAAAATGGTTAGAGAGATCCTCAAGTGGGCGTTACTGGTGCTGGCGGCCGGGTTTGTGGGCTACTTCGGCCGTTACCTGGCCATGGAGTTGATCCGGCGCATGCGGCGCGGTGAGCCGGCCGGAAACAACCCCGAAGCCCGCGGCGATACGGCGGCTGCCGGGATTGCGGCCAAAAAGGAAAAGAAACGCCTCAAAACCGAATCGAAACTGGAAAAAAAGCGCCTGAAAGCGCAGCAGAAAAAGGAGGATGGATGAGCCGCAAAAATTCGATATGGGCCCCCTGGCGTTGTGAGTATGTTTCCCATCCCCGTAAAGACGGGTGCCTGTTCTGCCGGATTTTTAAAGAAAAAAACGATCGGGAGAATCTCGTTCTACTTCGAGGCGACGCCTGCGGCGTGGTCATGAACCGATACCCCTACAACTCCGGCCACCTGATGGTTGTGCCCTACCGCCATGTGGCGGATCTGGACGCGCTCGAAGACACGGAGATGCTTGAGATGCTCAGCATCACCAGGCGCCTGATCGGGGTGATGAAGTCGCTCATGTTCCCTGGGGGTTTCAACATCGGCATCAACATGGGTGCCGTGGCCGGCGCGGGCATCACGGAGCATATCCATTTGCATATCGTTCCCCGCTGGCAGGGAGACACCAATTTCCTGCCCGTGTTGGCCGATACCCGGGTCGTGCCTCACGCCTTGCTGGAAATGTATGATGG
>JAFGNX010000132.1 GCA_016926835.1 Candidatus Aminicenantota bacterium
ACGGGTAGAATCCCATTCCATTGTACGATTATTGATAAAAGTTGAAAAGTTGAAAAGTTGAAGAGTTGAAGAGGAAAGAAGTTGAAAAAGTTGAAAAAAGGTGACAGGTGACAGGAAGGCAGGGGAGGGGAATTACCTTCTTCCAAATCCGAAATCCCAAATCCAAAATCCGAAACAAATCCCATTGAACCAAATTCAAATGAATCAAACAAATATGTTCGAATCATTCAGATACACTGTCATTGGGGAAGCTTGTCATTTATTCGCTTCGCTCATGTCATTTGCTTGCTGCGCAAGCGTCATTGAAAAGCGAAATTCTAAATCCCAAATCCGAAATCCCAAACAAATCCCAATGATCCAAAGTTGAAAAGTTGAAGAGTTGAAAAGTTGAAGAGGAAAGAAGTTTAAAAAAGCTTTTACTTTTTACTTTCGACTTTAGACTTTCGACTGAATGTTGCCCCTCTCCGGTTTTCACTTTTCACTTTCTTCTGGTTCTTGCGCCCTGCCTGTGGGTTGGGTTATAGTGGAAACAGGCAACGTTGCCGGCCAACGGGCGCGGCTGATTGCAGGAAGATTTCATGAAAACAAAAAAAGAAGTTTTTCATTACGGTAGTGATCACCTGGATGTGGATACCGCCCTGGCCTTGACCATGGGCAGGTTGGAAGGGCAAATTTCTGTGGAAACAGCGGAACGCATCCGGGCGGCCGAGGCCGTGGTGAGACATATCGCCGCGGGCGACGTATCCGTATACGGAATCAATACCGGTTTCGGGTCTCTGTGCGACACACGCATTTCCGCAAAGGATACGGAACTGTTGCAGCACAACATCCTGCGCAGCCACAGTTGCGGCATGGGGCCCGCGGTTTCCCAAAGCATCGTTCGCCTGATGATGATACTGAAAGTCCATGCCCTGGCGCAGGGACATTCCGGCGTGCGCCGCGAAACCCTGGATCGCATTATCTGGCATATCGACAACCGGGCGATACCGGTGGTGCCGTCCCAGGGGTCAGTAGGCGCTTCAGGGGATCTGGCTCCGCTGGCCCACCTCTTTCTGCCCCTGATCGGCCGGGGTGAAGTCTGGTGGAAAGACGAAAAAGTCCCCACTGCCAGGATGCTGGCACAAGCCGGGCTGGAGCCTCTTCAACTCGGCCCGAAGGAAGGATTGGCCCTGATCAACGGTACCCAGTTCATCACCGCTCACGCGTTGACCGCTTGGGACCGCATGCGCAACTGCCTTGACCACGCGGATATTATCGGGGCCATGAGCGTGGAAGCCCTTCTCGGCTCCACTGCGCCCTTTTCTGAGGAACTTCACAATTTGCGTCCCTACCGTGGCACCCTCCGGGTGGCCAGGCGATTGCGCAACCTGCTGAAAGGATCGGAAATGGTTTTGTCTCACGCCCATTGTGGACGTGTGCAGGATCCCTATTCGCTGCGCTGCATGCCCCAGGTTCACGGCGCGTCACGCAACGCCTGGGCCCACCTGGGAGATATGCTTGATGTGGAGATGAACGCCGTCACCGACAACCCATTGATCTTCGCTCCCGACCGCGCGGTGAGCGGCGGAAATTTTCATGGCCAGCCCCTGGCCCTGCCCCTGGATTATGCCACCCTGGCGGCCAGTGAACTGGGCAACATCTCGGACCGCCGCTCCTACCTGCTGCTGGACGGCGAGGCAGCCGGACTGCCCAAACTGCTGATGAAAAGCACGGGCCTGAACTCGGGGTTCATGATTCCCCAATACGTATCCGCCGCCCTGGTGAGTGAAAACAAATCGTTGTGTTTTCCCCCTTCCGCCGACAGCGTCCCCACTTCACTGGGCCAGGAGGACCACGTGAGCATGGGATCCATCAGCGCCCGCCGCCTGCATACCGTTCTCGATAATCTAGAACGCATTCTGGCCGTGGAACTGGTGCTGGCTGCCCAGGGATTCGACTTTCATCGTCCAATGAAGTCCAGCCCGGTTCTGGAAGCCTGCCACGCCCGCGTGCGCCGCGATATCTCCCACGCCGAGGCGGACCGCGAATTCTACGTGGACCTGGAAGCCGCGGCCGCCCTGATCCGTTCCCGCGAACTGGTCGAGATCTCGCGCCGGGTTGCAACGGAATCCGGATTCAGCCTTGACGACGAAGAAGACCTGGGCAAACAGGTTTGAAGCCGATCCTCGACCCTGGCGCCGTGACCGGGGTTGTGGTAAGATACCCCTGTAAACAGAGCGGTTCGCAAACCGTGGAAAATGGACTCAGGAGGCCCGAGAATGTTTCGCATGGATAAGTCTTTCCGCCTGAAAGTCGGATTGGCGGAGATGCTCAAGGGCGGTGTGATCATGGATGTCACCACCCCGGAGCAGGCAAAAATAGCCGAGAATGCCGGGGCGGTAGCGGTTATGGCCCTGGAACGGATTCCCGCGGATATCCGCGCTCACGGCGGCGTGGCGCGCATGTCCGACCCGGCCATGATCAAGCGCATCATGGAAACCGTGTCCATCCCCGTCATGGCCAAGTGCCGCATCGGCCATTTCGCGGAAGCCCAGGTGCTGGAAGCCCTGGGCGTGGATTTTATTGACGAGAGCGAGGTGCTGACGCCGGCGGATGACCGCTACCACGTGGACAAGCGGGGTTTCAAGGTTCCCTTTGTGTGCGGTTGCCGTGAGTTGGCCGAAGCGTTGCGTCGCATCGCCGAGGGCGCGGCTTTGATCCGTACCAAGGGTGAGGCCGGCAGCGGCAACATCGTGGAAGCGGTGCGCCACATGCGCAGCGTCACTTCTGAAATCCGCGAAATTTCGCGTTTGGGAGAGGATGAAGTGGTGATCCGCGCCAAGGATATGGGGGTTCCCGCGGACCTGCTGGAATACGTGCGGCGCAAGGGCAAACTCCCGGTCCCCAATTTTGCCGCCGGCGGCATCGCCACTCCGGCTGATGCGGCCCTGATGATGCAGCTGGGCGCGGAAACCGTATTCGTCGGCTCCGGCATATTCAAGTCCGAAGATCCCGAGCAGCGGGCGCGGGCCATCGTCACCGCGGTCACCCATTACAACGATCCCGCGGTAGTGGCGAAGGTGTCGGAAGGCCTGCAGAAGGCCATGCCGGGCCTGGAAATCTCTTCCATTCCCGAGGACCAGCGCCTGCAGGACCGCGGCTGGTAAACATGCCCAGGCCCGTAGTCGGGGTCCTGGCCCTGCAGGGCGATTTCGCCCGTCACGCCGCGGCCTTGAAAGCGGCTGGCGCGGACGTAAGGCGGGTGGTGATTCCCGCGGATCTGGATCCCTGTTCCGGCCTGGTGATTCCCGGCGG
>JAFGNX010000133.1 GCA_016926835.1 Candidatus Aminicenantota bacterium
AATAAAACCGGCAAATCCCAATCCTGTTATTCATTACCAACATTACGCTTTCCCAGAAATGTCAAATTGTCAAGAACCGTCCCCTTTCCCTTTAGAATTTTTTCTTTTTGACAATTCTGCTGAATCAGCGCATCTATTACCGTGGGAGGAGGCAATGGCCTGGAAAGATATCTTTCGCAGAAAAGAACAAATCGTGCCGGAGTCCGGTCCGGAATCAAGCGAACCGGTTGCCGGTGGGGATGTCATGGATCGGGACGCCATGGCGGACTGGCCGGAACCCCGCGTCCTGGAGGTGATCGCGTCCTCCACGGATGAACAGGGACTGCGCTGGTGGTCCACCCAGGATTCACGGCCTGCGGTCCTGGATGGGGCCCGGGCCCGCCTGTCCGCCCTGGGAGTGGATCCTCTGGATCACATGGTTGCGGAGATCGCGGCGGCCAAGGCCCTGTTCGCCCGCCTGCAGGCGGAAGGACTGATCGCCGCCTGGCACCTGCCCTACGAGAGCCTCCTCACCCGCCTAACGGCGGCCATCTTTTTTTACGAGCCTGTGGACGAGGCGCGATTGGAGGAGATCCATGCCCGCCTGGCGTCAATCCCCCGGTTCTGGTTCCGTTTAAATGAAGAACAGAAACTGTCCACACTCAAGTGGCGTGTCGAGTTCAACAAGGATTTTGAACTGTAATTCCGCACCGGAATTGAAGAGGTCAGGTCTTGCATTATTACTTTCCTCACATCTGCAGGCACTTGACCTCCCAGCTGACGGTGATATCATTCACCCCCCATTTGCCCAAAATGTAATAATGCAAGACCTGACCCCCTTCTTCACCGCTTCCCAGACCGCCCGACAGACTACCCGCGCCAGTCTCCCACGCCGTTCCAGGCGATTTCGATCTCCCGTCCGCCCTTCGAGACGCTGTGGGCGCGTAACATCAGCTTCATTCCGCCGCGCTCATTCATCTTCTCCCCGATATGACGGGCCTCTGTCCGAAGCGCATCGAGGGCGTCGGGACCGTCCTCGTTTCGCCATGCACGGAGCTTCTCCGCCAGGCGCCGTAGGGCTGAGACCTGGTTGTCAAACCAATCGTCACCCGCGGCCCTGACCTCAGAAACGTCCGCGGCTACACGCAATCCCAATAACTCATCGCCGCGATCCTTGCTCCAAAAACTCCGGAACGCACATCGGAGCGCCTTTGGAAAT
Organism: Candidatus Aminicenantota bacterium; assembly: GCA_016926835.1. Lineage (GTDB taxonomy): Bacteria > Acidobacteriota > Aminicenantia > UBA2199 > UBA2199 > UBA876. The sequence continues at coordinate 1,199 of JAFGNX010000133.1, forward strand.
GATTGGAAGGAGCCGCCACGGATGATGCGGTATTCATCTCTGCAGTAGGAAACATCCCGGTATTCATCCTCACACCAGCATTCGACGTTTCCGACAATGTCGTGAAAACCCCAAGCATTAGGCCGTTTCTCACCCACGTCATGGCTTCGCCCCTCACTATTCTCCTTGTACCAGGCGTACAGGCCGGCGTCACTCTCGTCCTCTCCCCAAAAGAACTTCGTAGAGGTCCCCGCGCGGCAAACGTATTCCCATTCGATTTCCTTCAGCAACCTGTAACGTCTCCCCTCTCGCTCGCTCAGTCTCGAACAGAATTCGCCCGCTTGATGCCAATTCACGTATGTGAGCGGACGGTTGGGGTGCTCAAAATAGCCCGGTTCCAACTCGAATACGATCTGCGCCTGGGCCTGGGTAACGGGACACACTCCGCAATAGAAATCCTGGAGAATCCGTGCTTCGTATCGGGGATTCTCGTCATCCGGGTTGTCGCTCCCCATCGTGAAAATCCCGGCGGGGACCTTCTTAAGCCGCATACCGATACTGTTGGTAATCTCGTCCATCTGAATTCTCCTCTAATGAACAGCACCGTCACCGTTCCCCAGAGGGTCAGGATTCCTCGATCCTCCTGATCGCCTCGCCGGTAAGGGTGGCCAACTCCGCACTGACAGAATCGCCGCGGTGACTGATAGGAAACCCGATTTCCCCACGAATTGATTTTAGGGCCTTGATTCTGGAATTTCAAGTAAATTTCCGAACAGTTTGGGGTCAGGTCTGGCTTTATTACTTTTTCAATCCTCCATACTTGATTAGACTGGTACATATGACCAGACATTATCCCGATAATCTGAAGCCACATTCATGACATCTTGGTGCTTGTCCTTTTCAAGATGCCCCGGAATGCAAAGCAAAACAGCTTTAATCTCCAGACGCAAAGACATGCCAAGGATAACTCGGTGTGAACCAGTATCCTCACTTAAAATGTCATAATGTAAAGAACAGCCTCTTCTTATCGGGCTATCGGCGAATTGGGGAACTCATCAAGCCCCGGATCAGAAAAACCTGATGGTGTTCGAATTATTTTCAGTTTTGAGACCTGGCCCCGATGCCCTCGATTCACGAGAAAAAGGTGAGGCGGAATTCGGTTCCTTTTTCGAGTAAATCGCCCAGCCGAATATCTCCGTCCAGGGCGTTCATGATCTTGCGTACCAGGGCCAGGCCCATACCGGTGCCATCTTCCTTGGTGGTAAAGAAGGGGAACCAGATTTTGTCGCGCTGGTCATCGGGAATACCGCGGCCATTGTCATGCAGGCGCAATTCCAAGGGGTCAGTGCCGTCAACAACCAGTTCCATGCGGTCGGCGCCGGCCTCGGCGGCGTTGCGTGCCAGGTTGGAGCACAGGCTGCGCACCAGTCCCGCGTCCCCGCGCACTTCCACTCCCTTTTCCGGCGCGGCCAACTCCAATCCGGCGGCTTCGCATTCAGCGGCCAGGATTTTGGTGAGGTTGACCGGGGTGCGTTCCCCCGGTGAGAGGGGCCGGGCGAAGTTGAGGAAGTTGTCCATCATGCCGGTCAGGTAGGTGATCTCGCGGTTGATGCGCTCGACCCGCTCCTTGTCGGTTTTCAGGCTCCGGGTATAGCCGTACACCACGCCCAGGGAGTTGCGCATTTCATGGGTCAGGTAGGCGGCCATCTCTCCCAGCATGGCAAAGCCGGCATGGCGCCGTTGGATCTCGGCGCGGCGGCGCTCACGGGTGACCTCTTTGATCACCAGCAGGCGCCCGCCCTCGCTTACGGGAGATATGTCCACGCGGAAATCGCGGTCGCGGGTCGCCACCACCGTGGATGACTCCGGCGCGCTGGCCTCGCGGATAAACTCCGCGATTTCGGGAAAACGCGACAAAATCGTTTCAACCGGGTGGTGCAGGGCAGAAGCGGCGCTGCGCTCAAAAAGCTGTTCCGCCCGGGGATTGAAGACCTCCACCTTTCCCTGTCCGTTCAACAGCAGGATGGCGGCGTTGATGTGGCGGATGATGCCGCGGTTCAATTCCTGCTGGCGGGATACCGCCTGCTGCTGCTCTTCCAGTGTGGAACGCAAGCTGGTCTCGCTGCTTTCCAGGCGCGACAGGTAATTGCTGATGGGATCAATGGGCGCGTTTTGCTCTTTGCCCCGGTCCGCGCGGAAACGGTACACCAGGTAAAAAACCGTGATCAACAGGAAAAAAGCAGTCATGATGATAAGCAGGGAAAAAAGCCGGGATACGCGCTGCAAGGTTTCCAAAACAGGAGTGCGGGCGTGGCGCACGAACAGCAGGGCCGAGCCGTCATCCGCCAGGGGGCGCAGCAGTTGCAGGGTGCCGCTTTCGGCATCGTACACGGCTTCGCGCCCGGCCGCCTGTACCCGTTGGATGCTGGAAAAAAAGCTGTTTGGCGTTTCCAGGGGATCGGTTTCAGGCGCCTTGTTTTTCATGATGACGTCCGCCACGGATTCGGCCACCTCGATGTAAGATCGGGTTTCGCGTTCCTGCATGGTGTGAAACAGGGAGGAAAGATTGCCGAACACAAAGATCAACAGGATTTCAATCACCAGCAGCAAGATGGTCGTGCTCTTGTTCATGGACCTTTGTTACCCCAACGCGACCCAGGACTGGATGATTCCCAAGATTCTTACTCCCCAGAACAGGGAGAAAAATGCCCCCAGGGCCAGGAACGGCCCGAAAGGCAGGGCCAACTTCAAGTTTTTTCCTCGGAACAGGATCATGAAACCACCCACCAGCAACCCGAACAAAGAGGCGAGGAGCAACGCCACCACCAGGCCTTCCAGGCCGAGAAATGCACCCAGCATGAGCATGAGTTTCACGTCTCCGAATCCCAGGCCCTCCATACCGCGAACCTTGATGTAAAAAAAGAACAGGCCGGCAAAAACCGCGGCCGCCCCGAAAGCGGTGGCCACCCCGGTCCAGGGCGAAGAAAAACCGGGATGAAAAAACGAGTACGCCAGGAATACCGCGGCCCCGCCCAGGGTCAACTCGTCGGGAAGGATCATGTACTCCAGGTCGATAAACGAGAGAACCAGGAGAATCAAGAGGAAAATGGCGCTTAGCAGGGCGTAAAGCGGACGGCTGCCGAAATGGGACCAGCACATCCACAAGATGCCGGCGGTGGCGATTTCCACCAGCGGATAGCGCCAGGAAATGGGCGCGCGGCAGTGGGCGCAACGCCCGCGCAAGGCCAGGAAGCTGATGACCGGCAGGTTGTGAAACCAGCGCAGCTGCGCATTGCATGCGGGGCAGTGGGAACGCGGAAAGGCCAGGTTCTCATTCCTGGGCAGGCGGTAGATAACCACGTTGAGAAAGCTGCCCACGCTCAGTCCAACGACGATCAGTACGATGATTTCCATTTGTAGTTCCGCCGGGCCTTGATGGTACCGCTTTCGGGATCATAACGGTAGTCCCGGCCCTGGTAATCACGGGGAATCTCTTTGAGAATGCCGCGAACGCGCAGTTCTGCCAATTCAGCCGGGTTGCGGCCGAAGCGGCGACGGAATTCCCCGATTGCCCTTTTCAGCAATTGCTTGTCGCGTTCGAAATCGATCTGGTAGAGATGGTGGAAAGCGGAATCCCGAGACAACTGGTCGTCGGCCGAGCGTTCGATCTCTTTCCAGAGTCGAAAGGCGTAGTCCAGATTGTCCTGCATGTACACCATGTGCGCCCACTTGCGCCGGATCAGCGGCGGGGCGTTGGGCCTTTCCGCCGCCTGTTTAAACAACTTCTCGGCCAGCTCCAGGTCTTTAAGGTCCCTGTAGGCGTAAAAACCGGCGTCGTATTCGAAAATCCACTCTTCCGGGTTATTGCGGGCGCCCTTTTCCAACAGGCGGATGGCCATGCGATAGCGTCCCCCCTCCAGCCCCATGATCCAGGAACCGACCAGGTAGGGCGCCTTGAAACGGGGGTTCAGGTCCGTGATCACGTCAAAGATGTTTTCTATGTAGTCGAAACGGTTGGTGATGTGGGTGGCGGAATAAAACTGGATGGCCCAGATAAACAGGAAATCGGCCACCAGGTTGCGGTATCCGAAAGAGAGTACCTTCAGGGTTTTGCCGTCGGGAAGGGTTACGAACGCCTGGCGTTCGGCAAAATACTCGACCTGCGTATCGTAGTGAAACTGCAGGGCGCCGGCGGTCAGGATCAACGCCATGAACAGGGCAATGGTCTTGGCCTGCATGATTAATTCAACTCCCGGCGGCGGAAGATCACCACGGCCAGGGTCAGCAGTGCCGCCACGTACACAACGCCATAAGCCGCCGCGGCCAGCAGGCGGCCCCCGGAAAGCTCCATCTCCATGACGACTTCGTTCTTGACATTGAACTTGTCCAGGTTGGGAAGCAGGTAATACAACGCTGTGGCCACGTAGCGGGAAAATGGTTCGTGCAGCCGGGTTTTGAACTCCTGGAAGGTCCACAACACCTGCCCCACCAGGTAGAGGGTGACGGTAAAAATGGAAGACAGGATGGGGGTGGAAAAAGAGGAAAACACCAGGCTCAGTGAAGTGATGATCAGGAGTTCAATATAGAGCAGGCCGAAAAAGATCAGGCAACGGGGCGCGAACGACCCGGTTGTCACGAAAAGAAAGAGGAAAAACAACAGGGCCATGCTGGCCAGAGCCACCAGAAGTGTCAGGGCCAGGCCCGTGAACTTACCCAGCACGAACTCCAGGCGCGTAATGGGCTTGCTCAGAATGTTGTAGATGGTTTTTTTCTCGATCTCTTTGTAAACCAGGTTGATGCCGGTAAAAATCGCCACCAGCACGCTGAAGAAATGGATGGACGCCAAACCCACGTCCATCAATACCTTTTGCTGGTCGCCCACGCTGAGCATGCTGACAAAGCGTGAGCTGAAAGCAAAAAACACGCCGAAAAACAACAGCAGGTAAAAGACCTTGTTGCGTACCGCTTCCCGAAAAGTGTTGCGGGCAATGGCCAGGATCTTCACTTGCCGACCTCCCGCATAAAGATGTCTTCAAGGGTCAGCTTGACCGGAATCATGGCCGCGATCCGGCCGGAAACAGATTGGACGGCGCGGATTTTGCTGTTGACCTCTTCCAGGGTTTCAACCCGGATAATCGTGCGGTTGTCGCGACGCTCTCCGGACAGTCCGGCCCGCGCCGCGGCTTTTTCGTCCACACCCTCAACCACCAGTTCATAGTGACGCACCGATCTGGATATCAGCTCATCCAGGTGTCCCTCACGAACCAGGCGTCCGTTGATGATAATCGCCACCCGGTCCACCATGAGTTCCATGTCTTGGAGAATGTGGGAAGAGAAAAAGATGGTGCGTCCCGAGTGTTTCAGCGACAAAACCAGGTCGCGCAGTTCTTTGCGGCCCACCGGGTCGAGGCCGGAAAAGGGTTCGTCCAGGATCAGGACCTCGGGATCCTGAACCAGCGCCTGGGCCAATCCGGCGCGCTGGATCATGCCCTTGGAACACTTGCCCAACTTGGTTTCTTCGCGGCCCCACAGGCCCACCTGGCGAAGTACTTCTTCCACGCGGCGCTTGCGCTCCGCCGGTGACATGCCAAACAGGCGCCCCGTAAAACCAAGCAACTCACGGATAGTCAAGTACTCGTAAAAATAGGGGTTTTCCGGCAGGAACCCCAGGTGTCGGCGGCTCTCCAGCGAGTTGGAATCCCGGCCCAGCAGGCGGATGTTGCCGCGATCGGGCCTGAGCAACCCCAGCATGCACTTTATGGTAGTGGTTTTGCCGGCGCCGTTGGGGCCCAGGAAACCGTAAATCTGTCCCGGTTCAACGGTCAGGTTGATGCCGCGCAACACCGGGATGCGCCGGGTACCGAAAGTCGAAGGGTACGACTTTTCCAGCCCCTGTATCTCTATGGCCGCCATCATCAGAACCGGATCAAGACAAACCTCATGATAAACACAATGGTAACCAGAACCAAAATCCAATTCAAGTCGCGCCACCGTGCGGACAACAGTTTGATGAACGTATAAGAGACGAAGCCCAGGGCCAATCCGTCGGCAATGCTGTAGGTCAGGGGAATGCCCACCAGGGTGAGGGCCGCGGGAATGGCCTCGGAGTGGTCATCCCATCTGACATGCACCATCTCGCGGAGCATGAAAACGGCCACCACGATCAATACCGGAGCGGTCACGGGATAGAGAAACAACCCGTCCGCGGCTGAAAAGGCGACCCCGCCCCCTACCATGGCGACCAGGGGAGAGAAAAACAGAGCCAACAGGAACATCAGCCCCGCCACCACGGCGGAAAGGCCCGTGCGGCTGCCCTCTTCAACCCCGGCCGCGCTCTCGATATAGGATGAAACCGTGGAAGTACCCAATGCCGCTCCCGCCACGGTACCCACCGCGTCCGCCATCAAGGCCCGTGACGCACGCGGCAACTGGTTGTCGCGCAAGAGCCCGGCCCGTGAAGAGACCCCGATCAGGGTGCCGATGGTGTCAAAAAAATCCATGATAAAAAACACGATGACTACGGGGATGATCTGGAAAGTAAACAAACCTTTAAAGGAGAGTTTGAGAAAAGTGGGCTCAATCGAGGGCGGGGCCGAGACCAGACCTTTCCATTGTACCACGCCCATAAGGATGCCTACCAGTGTGGTTGCCAGGATTCCCCACAGGATGGCGCCTTTCACGCGTCGTACCAGCAGCAACGAGATCAGCAACAGCCCGATCACCGCCAGTTGCGTGGCGGGCAGGGAAAAATCCCCCAGTTTCAAGGCTCCGGACGCGTATTCAAACCGCTGTAACCCCGACACCAGGTCGCCCCGCTCTGATGCCAGCGGCATCAGGGCGCTGTTGTTGCGCACAATCAGACCCGCGTCCACCAGCCCGATGAACCCGATCAACAGGCCGATTCCCGCGGCAATGGCGTGTTTGAGTGAAGTCGGTACGGCGTTGATGAACTTTTCGCGCACCCGCAACAGCGTCAACATCACAAACAGCACCCCGGAAATGAACACCATGCCCAGTGCCTGCTGCCAGGGGATGCCCAGCACCAGAACAACCGTAAAGGTGAAAAAGAAGTTTTCCCCCATCCCGGGGGCCAGGGCGATGGGATAATTGGCCAGTACGCCCATGAGGATGGAAGCCAGGGCCGCCGAGAGGCAGGTGGCCACCATGACGGCCCCGAAATCCATACCCGCCTGGGACAGGATGGCGGGTTGAACAAACACGATATACGACATGGTGAGAAAGGTGACCACCCCGCCGGAAATTTCCCGGCGCAGGGTGGACCCGTTCTCTGCAATTTGGAAAAACCGTTGCAGCCACGCAATCATTTTTTGCGATTCTCCTCCGCCTTGATGTGCGCCTGCGCCGCGGCCAGGCGGGCGATGGGCACCCGGTACGGTGAGCAGGACACGTAATCCATACCTACCTGGAAGCAGAACTCAACCGAACTCGGCTCACCGCCGTGTTCACCGCAGATTCCCACTTTCAAATCCGGCCGGCGGCTGCGTCCCTTTTCGATGCCCATGCGCACGAGTTGACCCACACCTTCGCGGTCCAGCACCTGAAAAGGATCCTGTGGCAGAATGCCTTTTTCCACGTAATCGGGCAGAAACACCCCGGCATCATCGCGTGAGTAGCCAAAGGTCATCTGGGTGAGGTCGTTGGTACCGAACGAAAAGAACTCCGCCGTGTCCGCGATGCGGTCCGCCACCAGGCAGGCGCGGGGAATCTCGATCATGGTGCCGATCTTGTACTCGACACGCCGGTTTTCCGTCGCAAATACCTCTTCCACTTTTTTCTCGATTACGGGTTTCAGGAATTCAAATTCCTGGTAGGTTCCGGTCAGGGGTATCATGATCTCGGGGAGAACCTTCACACCTTGGCGGTCAACGGTTACGGCGGCGCGAATGATCGCTTCCGCCTGCATCTCGGCGATTTCAGGAAAGGTGATGGCCAGGCGGCAGCCGCGATGACCCAGCATGGGGTTGAATTCGTGCAGGCTCTCGGTCTTGCGTTTCAAAACATCGAAACCCACACCCACGATATCGGCCAGTTCCCGCAGTTCGTCGTCGCTGTGGGGCAAAAACTCATGCAGGGGGGGATCGAGCAGGCGGATGGTGACGGGAAATCCGTCCATGGCTTTAAAAATGCCGACGAAGTCCTCTTCCTGCATGGGCAGGATCTTGGCCAGCGCCTTGCGGCGGCCCGCGGTATCTTCAGCCAGGATCATTTCCCGCACGGCATCGATACGGTCGCCTTCAAAAAACATGTGCTCCGTGCGGCACAAACCGATGCCTTCAGCGCCGAACGTGCGGGCCTGAAGGCTGTCCTTGGGAGTGTCGGCGTTGGTGCGTACCCCCATGGTCCGTTCCTTGTCCACCAGTTTCATGAAATCCTCAAAATCCCCGGAAATTTCGGGCTGAATCAAGGGAAGGGCCTTGGGTATCACCTCGCCGGTGCTGCCGTTGAGGGTAATCACATCTCCCTCGCGGAACATGCGGCCCGAAATGGTGCAGGTGCCGTCGTTCTTGATGGAAAGGGCTCCGCATCCGGCCACACAGCACTTGCCCATGCCCCGCGCCACCACGGCGGCGTGTGAAGTCAAACCACCGGTGGCGGTTAAGATGCCCTGGGCGGCGTCCATGCCGCCGATATCTTCCGGAGATGTTTCTTTGCGCACCAGGATGACCTTTTCACCGGAAGCCGCCATTTCCTCGGCTTTTTCCGCGGTAAACACGATTTTGCCCACCGCGGCTCCCGGGGAAGCCGGCAGCCCCTTGCCGATAACCTCGTACTCCTGCTTGGGGTCGATATTTGGATGCAAGAGCATATCCAGTTCGCGCGGAGTGATGCGCATCACCGCTTCACGGTTGGAAATCAAACCTTCTTTGACCATGTCCGCGGCGATCTTTACCGCGGCAAAAGCCGTACGCTTGCCGTTGCGAGTCTGCAGGATAAACAGTTTTCCTTCCTGGATGGTGAACTCCATGTCCTGCATGTCGCGGTAATGCCGTTCCAACAGGTTTTTGTATTCATCCAGTTGCCGGTAAATTTCAGGTTGCTGTTCCTCAAGGGCGCGCAGCGGCCGGGGAGTACGGATTCCCGCCACCACGTCCTCACCCTGCGCGTTCATCAGGTACTCACCGTAAAACACGTTCTCGCCGGTGGCCGCATCGCGCGAGAACGCCACGCCGGTTCCGGATGTATCACCAAGGTTGCCGTAAACCATGGCCTGGACGTTGACCGCTGTACCCATCATGCCGGTGATCTTGTTGATGGCCCGGTACTTGATGGCGCGATCGTTGTTCCAGGAACCGAAGACAGCGTCAATGGCCTTCCAGAGTTGTTCTCTGGGTTCCTGGGGAAAATCCTGCCCCGTCACGTCCCTGACCAGTTGCTTGAACTCAGCGACAATGGTTTTCAGTTGCGCCGTGTCAAGCTCCACGTCCGTGGTCACGCCGGCACTGTTTTTACGTGCATCCAGGATTTCCTCAAAGCGATGGTGGGCGATACCCAGCACCACGTCACCGAACATCTGCACAAAGCGGCGAAATGAATCCCAGGCAAAGCGCTCATTGCCGGAACGGGCCGCCAGTCCCGCCACCGATCGGTCGTTGAGTCCCAGATTCAGTACCGTGTCCATCATGCCGGGCATGGAAACGGCCGCGCCTGAGCGCACGGAAACCAGCAGTGGGTCTTCCGCATCCCCCAGTTTTTTCCCCATCAGTTTTTCCAATTTCTCCAACTGGGTGTGCACTTCTTCGCGCAAGCCCTCCGGATAGGTATTGCCATGGGAAGAAAACTCGGCACACGCCTCCGTGGTGATGGTGAAACCCGGAGGAATGGGCAGTCCAAGACTGCTCATCTCCGCCAGATTGGCGCCTTTGCCGCCCAGTAATTCCTTCATCTCTTTTTTACCTTCTGTTTCCTGTTGTGAAAAGAAATACACGAATTTTTTGGCCATTTATGCCTCCTTTTGGGATAGTTTTTCCATTACTTTCTGTTTGAAAAGCATCAATTCCAACGGTTTCTGCAAAAACACAATGCGCTGGGATTCCAGAAAATTGCGAATGTCTGCGCTGCCTGGATCCGCGCTGATCAGGATCAGGCGGTCCGCCATGCCGCGATCGTTCAGGGTACGGAATATATCCAAGCCATTGACGTCCGCCACGTACAGATCGGCAATGACCAACTCGTACTCCTGCTCCCGCAACCAGCGCAATGCCCGGGTACCGCTGGTTGTGGCGTGAACGTCGAGGTTCCCCAGCTCCTGCAGGATATCCCGCATCAACTCCAGCATATACGCCTCATCATCCAGAATGAGTACGCGACCCTGCAGCGGCGATGGCCGGGTCGGGGGCTGCAAAGGTTTCTGCTGTGAATCAGAACCTGGAAACACGATACAAATCTCGGTAAATTCTTTTCGCCGGCTTTCCACCCGTCGGGATGCCCCATGGCGCTGCAGTACATGATCGCAGACAGCCAGACCCAATCCGTCACCATCGGAGAAACAACCAAAGAAAGGAGACCAGATGCGTTCAATGTCTTCGGCAGCAATGCCCACGCCATTGTCCCGGACCCTGAGTTCAGTGGCACCGGAATCAAGCCTGCAGGTTCGTACCGTTACTTGAGGACAAGCGGTCTGCCCGCCTTCAACGGCCCGTAAAGCGTTTTCCACCAATTCCCGGACCAAGATCTCCAACTGACCCTCGGCCATGGCGAAATCTTCGAGAGCGCCATCCAACTCCCAGGCGATGGTTATCTTGTGTTGCCGGGCGACTTCTTCCAGGCGGGGACGGATTCGCCGGATTACCCGATTGAGGTTTCCCGCTTGCAGGAATGACGGCGGAGAATCATAATGCTTGCGCAGCCGGTTGAGCAAATGAGCCAGCGAATCAGCGCTTTGCTCGATTTTTTCCAACCGTTCACGAGCGTAATCATCTCGAATGCGGGTTTTCAGCATCTGGGCATAGCCCATCAGCGGCGTCAGCTTGTTTTTCAGCTTGTGAAACACACCGGGAAGCACTTCCTGAAAGACAACGGCTTTCTCCAGAACGCGTCCCGCATCTCCCATCCGGGTCAAGCGTTCATCCGCCAGGCGCATTTCGCGTTTCAGCAAATGGTTTTTGCTGGATTCGGCGCGAAGCTTTTCTTTCCATCCATGCACATTCACGGCACAGCTCATGCGCACGGCCAGGGATTCCAACTGAGCGACCAGGGAAAGAGAAAAACCGGCACCATCGCGACGCGATACCACGATCCATCCACCCGATTTCCCTGGCCCCTGTACAGGGAAAAGCCATGCTTTGCCTTTTGCGGGAAACACTTCCTGCGAAAGATTCATACCAACAATATCGTTGAACACATCGTCGGGCGCCAGGCGCGGGATACACGGCGGGAAAGGGAGAGATCGCCCGGGTTCCAGGCACCACCACGACGAACCTGGATCGCTGTTTTGCCCGTGCCATCCCACCGCGCAAACCAGGCCCGGCATATAAGTGGAAACAAACCGGAGAATCCTGTCTGCGCAATCCGCTGCAGCACCCGGAACATCCATTTGCCGCTTCAGGCGCCTGAAAACCGGAATCGACAAACCGTCCCTGCCGTATTTCCTGAGGTGACGGCCCAGGCGCCGTACCGCACCGGGAATCCCACATGGCCAACCTTTGTGAGGGGCGATTTCTTTCCAGTCCGCGAGGAGCCGCCAGGGAAGCGACGCCATCACTTCGCGGCAGTCAGCCGCATCCATTCCCATCTTAGCGAGGGAACGGCAAACGGCACTGGCCGCCGCATCCGGGCTGGCAACCTTTTTTGAGATCATCTTGCGGGCGACGCCATGCAACTCATTGGCCCGTTGCCACTCCGGCAACGCTTCCAATTCCAGGTTCCAGGCGGAAATCAGGTCAGAAAACGGGGGCTGGCCCGATTGCGGACTGCGCGAACCGGGGCTTGTCCCGCTCAATTGCAGCCACGCGTCCACCCCGGTCAGCAGTCCGCACAGTTCAGCTTCCACACGGGCACATCCCGAAATCGCTTCGGCTACGCCGACAGCCAAGACGCTCGTAAGCAACACGACATCAAGAACCCGGTCTCGCTTGCGTACGGCAACTTTTTTCGGCAGTTCCCGCCTGAACCACCGGACCATCGACAGCCGGGCCGCCATCAGGAGCAACCGATCCGGGCCCAGTTTGCGCAAAAGTGACTCCGCATCCGGGTCCCCGCCGGGATCATGACCATGCCATCCGGAATGCAGGGCGCTAACGGCCAACGCAAAAAATTCGGATTCCCGGGTTAACAGATCCCGGACCCATTCGCGACGCTCTTGCTCCGGACGGGCGGAGGCATTCAGCAGGAACGGCGTCCAGTCCGGTGGCGGAACAATCCTGCTCTTGTCATTTCCTCTGGATGGATGCATGTTTCGCCTTTCCGTATCGATCGCCGGGAGACGAAAATTATAGCGGAATCGCGCCGGGAATGCAAACTCCGGAGAGTGCGATAACACTGGCGGATATGCTTTTAAAACCTCGCCGGGTGTGATAGCATGAGTGTCGCAGCAACGGAGGCATCGGTTTGCAAAGCGCGACAGTTTCCGCCATCGATACCATGAATCGACTCGAAGCGAATCATCTGACCAAGGTATACGACCATGTGGCCGTGGTCAACTCCCTGAGTCTGTGGGCGGAGGGGGGTGAAATCCTGGGACTTCTCGGCCCCAACGGCGCCGGCAAAACCACCACTTTTCTGATGCTGGCCGGAATTATCAAACCGGACAAAGGCGAAATTCTGCTGAACAACCAGAACCTAGACGGCGACCCTTCGCATATCCGTGCCGGAAAAGGGCTGGTTTACCTCCCCCAACAACACTCGGTGTTTGTAAAAGCCTCGGTCTACAACAATCTTTACCAGATCCTGGAATTGCGTTTGCCCGTAGCGGAAGCCCGCTGCCGGACTGAAGAGTTGCTGGCTGATTTCGGATTGGAATATGTCAGAAACTCCCGTGCGCACCAATTATCCGGCGGTGAAAAGCGGCGCCTGGAAATCGCCCGCGCCATGATCATGAACCCCCGCTTTTTGTTTCTGGACGAACCGTTTACAGGAATCGACCCCATTACGGTCGTGGATATCCAGAAAACCATCGTGAAATTGCGGGACCGGGGCATTGGGGTCATTATCACGGATCACAATGTGAAAGACACTTTCAATATTACCAACCGCGTCTACGTGATTCACCGCGGCGAAATCCTGAGCAGCGGGCACCCCACTGAAGTGGTCAAGGAAAAGCTCACCCGGCAACTGTTTCTGGGCCAGGAATTCGAATGGGGAAAAGACATTCTCGAGCAACCCGCTGGCCCGCTGTTCCGCGACATTCCTGAATAACAAAGCTCACAGCCGTCCTTCGGAAGCCTGTCTGAAAACACCCGTTTCCCTCCGTCGACCAGGACCGATTCATAGAAACGGGTGACTGTTCTCTATAAACAGGTTTATAAACCGCGGCCGGGAATTGCCTGGGTCCCCACGGGTTGGCTACGCAAATCAGTAGGCATATCAAGCGATAAGGGGCTTGCTCTGAATCATGGCAATTGAATTGCTGCACAACTGTTCGACTGCGCTTGAACAGGAAAGCCCATGATACAGAACAACGAGATTCAGTTCCGTCTGGACCCGCCGGCGCGGGGAAGTTTCGGCGGTTACGGCGATTGCCTGATTAAAGACATCAATTTTGAGTACTTGAAAATTGTTTCCGGATACTCTCCCCCCGTAGGCGGCAAAGCCGTTATTTTCATCCCCGCACCCAGAGGCAACACACCCCTTCCGATTGAGGTTGTTGAATCACAGGCTTGTTGCCCCGATAAGGAAGCCTGCGATCATTTCAGCGGCGGCATGGTTTTTTCCATTCACTGCCGGATTCGGGACCTGAGTGAGGATGCCCGCCATTCAATCATCCACTTGCTGGAATCCCACTTCAGCCGCCTGCAACCCACCGCAGGTTAACATTCAGACAATCCACTCCACCACGGAATACCACAAAACCAGGGTGACCATGGATAAGAGCGTTGTGACCGCGATTACGCCGTCCACCAGTTCCCGGTCGGAATCAAAGTAGAGGGTAAAAAACGGCGACATAGCGGCGGTGGGCATCACGGCCTCCATCAGGATCACGCGGCCGGTCAAGCCGTCTACCGGCAAAAAGAACGCCACCAGGCGCCAGACAATCCATCCCAGAAGAAACCCGAACAAAAGGCGATGGACTGCCGCCATGGCAATGGTTTTCCAGTGCCCGGTCTTCATGTTCAGGGTCAGCCCCAGCCCAACCGTAAACAGAATGAGCGGAATCGACATGGCGGCAAATGAATGGACCAACTCAGCCAACGGTTCGGGCAGCGACAAACCTCCCAGGTTGGCGACCACGCCCAGAACCGCGCCGGCGAGTGGAGCCGTCGCGTTCACCAGGATCATACGCCCCATTGACGCGGAACTGCCACTGCTGCGATGGTTCATGCGCAAGAGAAAAAAGAAACCAGCCAGCAGAAATGTCGGCCAGAAAATCATGGAAAAAAACACGGACCGCGTAAACGCATCCGGGCCGTAGAATGAATGCATCACCCCCCAACCCAGAAATCCGTAGTTGCCCATGAACACGGCGATGAAATAGGCGTTGCGTTCTTTTACCCCGTTGAAAAAAAGCCGGGCCACCCAGGCGCCGGTTAGGGCATAGAGCAGGCTCAGTAAAACAAATGCCGCCGCTGCCGGAAAAAACTGGGGCAAACTGTCCACGCGGGCGGAAAAAAGGTTTTGAAAGACCAGGAAAGGCATGCATATCCGTACCACGAAAATCCGCAGGACTTCGGCGCCGTTTTCCGGAAGCAAGCGCAATTGCCGGCTCAACAGACCCAGAGCCATGGGCAATACCAGACGCAGCATCAGGGGTAAGATGTCTGTCAGCATGGGTTAGGGACCATTCTACTGCAAACATGTCCACGAGGCAAACAGGAAGGGGGGCGCTCGAAAGGTGAAGGCGGCACAAATATTCGGATGGGCCGGAGAACCCTGAAGACATGAAATGCGTTAATACGTGTAAATGGTTCGCACATTACTGCATTGCGATTCATCCATGGGTGGCGTAAAATGATGCCCGGGATGTCTACTGACCGCAACAGGAACCTGCGGTCATGAAGCCCAATGGATTTGGTCTGAAGGAGGGATCATGAAACCAGTCAGAACCTTTTTCGCCGTTTTGATCATTGCATTGATTGCCCTGCCGTTGCTGTTCGGTATGACCTGGGCCGTCGGTCTGACACGGGCGGTGGTGTCACCGGACTTTATTGCCGAGATGCCCGGCGAGATCATCAGTGAAACCAGAAACATCATGGACGAAATGGTTCGCTTGGGCAAGACCGACGACCCTTCCCTGGACGAGGAAAGCCGGGCATGGTTGCGTGCCATGGCCGCCGTGGGCCGTACTCCGGGAGAGGTGCTGGACGAATCCGGCATCACCACCTGGCTGGAAGGTGAATTGGATCAATCCCTCAAACAGATCAGCGCCATTCTCAGGGGAGAGACCGCTCCGGTGCCGGTGGAATTAAACATGGTTCCCCTGAAATCGGCGCTCCAGAGTCCGACGATGCGGACCTGGTTACAGGGTGTTTTTTCCAACCTGCCGGAATGCGGAGAGCGGGGCATGGCAGAATGGCGACGTTTTGTGGAATCTCCCCGGGGGACGCATAACCTGCCGGCGTGCCGTCCCGGAGCGGAGATCTCGGATAACGTCGTCGCCCTGGCCATGGACCGGGCCATTGCGGACATCCCAGATCGCGTGGAATTAATGGAAAGAGTCGATATCCACCCTCGTGGAGTGGACATCGTGCGCACAGTCTCTACGGTGACATTTGTCCTCTTTCTGATCCCGGCGCTGGCCATATTGCTGGCATCATTGCTGGGAGCGAGTTCCAAAAGCAGTTTCTTCCGCTGGGCCGGCATCACCACCCTGATCGGCGGCGGCCTGGCGCTGACCTCCGCCATGGCGGCGCGCAATGCCGCGGATTGGGGATCCTGGATTCCCCATTTTCAATTCGGAGGCCATCAGTTCACACCGATGGAAAGCATGATGGTGGACCGCATGGGCCGGCTCTGGTCCGTGGTCGGCGAACATATCGTGCAACCGGTGATCGAGGTCGCGGGCGGCGTATGCGTGGTGGGTTTGCTGATTTTCGCCTTGTCATACGCGTTTTATTCGCGGCCAAAGGTTCAGCCTCGAACCGCCTCTTCGCAGTCTGAACCTGCAATTCCCAATCCGCAGGACGAACCGGCACGGGAAACGGAACCCCCGTCAAAATGACAATCTGGACTGCATTGGCGATTTGTCTGGGCATCAACGCCCTGGGGTTTGTGCTGGCCCTGGCCGGACGCTCCGACCGCTACACGGATATCAGTTACGCCCTGACCTTCATGGCGGTGGCATTTGCCGGGCTTTTTATGAATTCCGCCTGGGAGTGGCACTCCATCCTGCTGGCCGCCATGATTGTGCTCTGGGCAACACGCCTGGGTGGTTACCTGTTGATCCGCATTCTGCGGACCAAACGGGACGAACGCTTTGACGGCCGACGTGAACGTCCCGCATGGCTGGCCCGCTTCTGGACCCTCCAGGCAATCAGCGTATGGGTGATCTCCATGCCCCTGGTCCTGGCCCTGGGCGCCGCCTCAACCACAAGTCCACCGTTCTGGATTTGGGCCGGCGTGACTGTCTGGGCCGCCGGCCTGGCAATCGAAACCGCGAGTGACTGGCAGAAATACCGTTTCCGCAACCAAGTTGAGAATCGGGGATCTTTTATCCGTTCCGGATTATGGAAATATTCCCGGCACCCCAATTACTTCGGCGAGATGCTGGTATGGTGGGGAATCTGGCTGACAGCATTGCCGCGCCTGAGCGGTTGGCGACATGTGGCCGTGGCAGGCCCACTGTTCATCACACTGTTGCTGTTGTTTTTCAGCGGAATTCCCATACTGGAGAAAAAAGCAAAAGAAAAATACGGCCACGATCCAGCGTGGCAAGCCTATATGCGCAGAACAAACAAGCTCATCCCCTGGTTCCCCAGGCGCAAAAATTGATCAGGCAAAAGGCAAGGGGCGATGGGCGAGAGGCGGTGTCAAGAGATAAATGAAAAATGTACAGGCGGGTTTGAAACCCGCCCCTACGTCCCCAACTCCTCAACTTCCCTATCTTCCCAATTCCTCAGTTTTCCATACCGCCTGGAAAACGCCCTGCCGGCTGCGTTTGAACAGGCGCTGGAACACGGAGTCGTAATCCCGTCCCCCAAGCATCTCCGGGGG
>JAFGNX010000134.1 GCA_016926835.1 Candidatus Aminicenantota bacterium
CGTTGCGACTCTTCCGTGGATGGTTCGGCGATCGTGTAATTCGAATACATGCGCCGGAAGGCCGGGTTGGTGTCGATCCCATCCAGTTCGATCCATGTCCCGCCCAGATCCCGCGCCGCCGGCCCTTCGCTCAGGAAGACGAATTCGATCGACAGGGACTCCAGCACAGGCATGAGGTCCGCAACTACCTTGCGCACCCATGGTTCGCCCCCTGGAAGTAAAAACGCTATCCTGAACTGGGACACGCGGGTCATGATTTTTCTCCCTCGGCGGCACCAGAAATCAATCCGCGCACAAGTTGATCAAAAATCCGGCCTTTTTTTTGCAGTTCTTCGCCCGCCAGCCGAATCCGCCAGGATAGAATTTCGGCCTCACGATCCGTCCTTTCAAACAATTCCTCAAACTCATTGTTCCATTTCAACGATTCCAGGTCCAGGTTGAATTCCTGCATATCAAAAAGTGCCAGCGCTCCTGAATTCTTATGCATATAGTATTCACTCCTGGCCAGGCTGATCACCGGAACGCCTTCACCCAAGGCGAAAATCAGGGGATGGTGCTTCATGGCCACGCACAAACGCGCCGCGCTGATCACTCCACGCATCACGCGAAAATCATTCTCTTTTACAATTGCCGGTAAATCCAGATCCAGGCAACGGCGACGCAAGTCCGCAACGGCGGCGTCGTCAACGGGCGTCATCGAGATGAGAACCACGGGTAATCCATCCCTGACCATGTGCCGTACCACCGTTTCGATCTGGTCCAACAGAGTGATTCGTTTCCCCTGACTCCGTAGCCCCCAATAGTGAAACTGCAGTACACGATAGCCTTTTCCCGCAGCATCGGCCGACAGGCCCGCCTTTAACAGGGCTTCATGCAACCGCACCGGATCTGCGGACTCGGAAAAAAGCGCATCATCATGAGTCGCCATGATCTGACTTCCGACAATGCCGGCATCTTCTAGATCCATCCTGGATGCGAGCGGATCGCGCAAACCGATCAAAGCCGCGCCTGAAAATCCCCAGTGCGCTAGGCGACGCGTGAATCGGCCCTGCCAGATGCCCATGGTTTGTCCGGAAAGTACAAGTGGAACCTGAAACAATCGGCACAATCGGCCCAACAACGCCCCATCCCACAACCTCGATCGCGTGCTTCCGGTTAAATATCCACCTCCGCAAAAGAAAACCAGCGATGCGTTCCGAATATCTTCCAGCAGGGCGGACCTTCTTGGGCGCAGCATGAACGTTGAGGTGCCGGCGCGAACAAGAAATGCATTTATATAGATCCCCAATGCCCGGATTAAGAAAGAAACTTTGCGCTGCCATGTATTCAATTCATACATAGATGAGATGTCTGCGTCAAAAAAAGCCAGTCTCGGTGCCTCACCTACCGGGCAACCATGCAGAATATGAGTCGCATACGGATCCGGCGTCAGCACTTTGATCAGTTTCCCGGGAAAGAGTTCCCGCAATTTTTGCCAGCTTGTATGCAGCTGGGCTTCATCTCCCAGGTTGCCGTACCCGTAGCCGCCAACGACCAGGATCGCGTCTCGATTTCCATCGTGTCTGAAACGGAAAAAGCGAAACGGCCAAAGCAACGGCGCCAGAAAAAATCCGGGCAGACGCATCATCAAGGACAAAAGGTTTCTACCGCGACTGACGCAGCGGTACAATCCATCATAAACCCAACCCAAACGACCTATCCAACGGTTCATGGCCTTTGCCCCGATCCGGGGCCAGGCCCAG
Organism: Candidatus Aminicenantota bacterium; assembly: GCA_016926835.1. Lineage (GTDB taxonomy): Bacteria > Acidobacteriota > Aminicenantia > UBA2199 > UBA2199 > UBA876. Next base: position 1,743 of record JAFGNX010000134.1, read on the forward strand.
CGAGAAAACCAACCCACCAGCTTATTCCGCGCGAATCCGCTGCGCAGGTTGCACGGAGATACCAAAACACGCTGCCAGCGATCGGAAACCTGTTGCTGCCGGTATCGGGCAACCGCATGCTGACTGCCAACAAAAGCGTCCGTATCCAGCTTTTCCAGGTACAAGCCATCCACGCCGTTGGCAAAATCCCTGCGCCAGTCTTTGTTTCGGACAGCGATCAACGATGTGCCGCCCGGTTCCTGCGCCCAGGCAGATCCCCACGCGTCTTTTGCGGAAAGGTCCGCTTCACATCCCCAGAAATCCGGACAATAGTGGCAGGCGTTGGCCACAAAGGCATGTGACCGCCAGCTTTCCGTAAATGCGCACTCCAAGCGGTCGGGATGGGCAAGAGTTTTGCCTGTTTGATCACTAACGCGGATTCTGTAGCGACCCGCATGGGGGATCGCTTCCTTGCTGCGAAAATCCAGGCGGAACGGCCGGCCGGAAGGCAACTCCATTGAACGATAGAGAAAATCCGTGAAGTTGTGTGACACATTGTGGGAACAGACCAGCGCCAGGAAAACCACGTGGTTGCTACAAAAATCAGGATGCTTGTCGAACAAGTGCCGGTAGGCCCTGATGACGCAGGGTGTTCCCACAAAGGCCAGGTTCCGGCTCCTGTTTCTGGCCACTTTGTTCACAACAGCTGCAAAACACAACGAGGCGTAAAAAGAGCCCCGGCGATCATCCAATTCAGCGGAACTCGAGGAAAAAACCGCGCAAAAATGGGGGTTCCCCTCTACTGCGACAACAGGCTCACCGTGGATTACCCCATCCAATCGGCCCGAATCGAGCAATTGCCCCAACCACCAGGTGATCACTCCTCCCGAGGCGCTTCTATCCCGCCCCGGGCTGCGGTCAAATGCCAGGTAAGAATCACACTCTTCCAGGCCGGAATGCAAAGGATCAGCAGCAGATGAAACATCAGCCGCCCTTGATCTCAGTGTATCCCTTGCATGGGGGCAGTATTGGATACAGATACCGCAAGCCGTGCACCGCGAAGGATCCACCGCGGCAGTGTATTCTCCCTTTCGGGTAAACTCCACTTTTATGGCCTTTTCCGGGCAAACCAGTTCGCAAACACCACAGCCGATGCAAAGGCGATGCCGTACCGTGGAATGTTTGACCGAATGTTTCACTGCTGCTTCTCGAGATTCGGCAGGCTCTCCCAGCTCGCGTCCTCAAAGTATACGGTGGCCCCCGCCACAAACCCTCGACTTACTGAGAAAGAAAACAGATTGCGATACATGGAAAACAGACGGGAATGGTCGGCATCATATACCATCAGGTTGGCCCGGTAGATGCCGTGGTTCAGATTCAAACCGGGAATAGTCAGCCGGATCCGGCCCGGCCCCTGAAAAACACGCTGCTGGAATAACGAGTTCGCCTGGGCAAACAGATGGTCTGCCGCATCCAACAAGGTCAGGCTCAAACCATAAGGAGTATCACCATGATCGGAATCGGTTTCCATAATGAAATCGATTTCCAGACGATTTTCATCCAGGCAGTGCTTCTCCTCCACCAGGCGGATCGGTCCTTCGGAGCGAATCTCCCGATCATCATTATTCGCATCATTACGAACAGATTCATAATAAGCCAGAATGCCCTGGGCGGAGGATCCGAGAAACCTAGTTTGTCCCTGACGTAAAAACAATGTCGTACCGCATATTCGGCCGATCTGGAACATGTTGTGAGAAACCAGGATAATCGCGCAGTGTTTTTTCATTTCATCAATGCGATTGTAACAACGCCGCCGAAAAGACATATCCCCGACAGCAAGTATCTCGTCAATCAGCAACACGTCCGGATCACAGTGAACGGCAACGGCGAAGCCCAGGCGCACAAACATGCCTGAGGAATAATGTTTGACCGGCATATCCAAAAAATCGCCGATATCCGCGAACGCCACGATGTCATCGAAACGGGCATCGATCTCTTTTTTCGACATGCCCAGGACGGCGCCGTTGACATAGATGTTTTCTCGGCCGGACAGCATGGGATGAAAACCCGCCCCGACCTCGATCAGGGCGCCCACCCGGCCTCGCACGGACACCCGCCCTTTATCGGGCCAGTAAATCCCGTTGAGCAGTTTGAGGAGAGTGCTTTTCCCGGAACCGTTGGGGCCGATGACTCCCAGGACCTCGCCCCTCTTGACTTCAAGGTCGATCCCCTGCAACGCCCAGAATTCATCCTTGCGCAATTTGTCTGATCGCGCACGCAAACCGGCCGCGTTGCGCGCAATATCCCGCATGCCGTACCCCATGGAGCGGCGCAGGTTGCGACAGAATTTTTTGGCGACTCCCTCCACGCGAATCATGGGTTCCATTTGTTTATACCCGTTCCGTCACCCGGGTTTCCGCCAGGTGGAAACCGTAAATGCAAATCAGGAAAACCGCCACTCCGACAGCCGCGGAAATCCAGAACCCGTTCCACTCGGTCGTACGCCCGGTAAGGGCCAGGTCACGTGGAACCGAGACCAGGAAATAGAGAGGATTGTATGCCGTAATCCGTGCCAACAGCCCCGATGGAGGCCGGGGGTACAGCACCGGCGTCAGGAACATCAGGAAGGTCATCAGAACGCCCAGGGCGTTGCCCACATCACGCATGATGCCGTTCAGGATAGATAAGATAAAACCCAGACCGAGCGTGGTCAGCGCCAGCGGCAACAACAACAAGGGCAGAAAAGCGATCCATAGGGAAGGGATGACCCCGGAAACCAGGCACAAGAGCAGGGCCAGCAGCCATTGGACAGCGAACGCCACCAGGCATTGGGCGAAAGCTGCAATCACCAGGGATTTGCGTGAAAAATTGATCTTCATGATCATGGATCCGGCCCGGACCAG
>JAFGNX010000135.1 GCA_016926835.1 Candidatus Aminicenantota bacterium
GAGAGTTGAGGGTGGAATGGAAGCCGGAAAAAGTTCTTTTCGGTTTTTCACTTTCGACTTTCAACTTTAGACTTTCGACTTCGATTCCTGCCATCGGACTTCTGTTCTCCAACTCCCCAACTCTCTCAACCTCTTTCTTCTAGAAAGACTCACCGATACGGAAGTAGATAGTCGGGTTGTGCGGCAAAGAGCGGTTTACCGCCATGCCCAGAGCGACTTCCACGGATCCCCCCAGGTACAGTAGAACCCCCAGTTCCGCCCCCCAGGTGAACATGGGGCTGAAACGCAATCGTTGCGTCCACATGTTGCCGATGTCGCAGAATAGCGCCATGTACAAGCGTTCGAAACTGGGGCCAACGGGCAACGCCCGCTCAATCTTGAGCAATTGCAGCCGGGTTTCCATGTTGAACTGCCATCCCCCGAATCCAGAGGCATAGCCGGCGGGAAATCCCCGCATCAGGGAAAACAATCTCCCTTCAACCAGTCCGGCCCGGCCCTGGGCGCTGGCGCCACCCATGTAGAACACCCGTGGGGCTTCGCCCCAGGAGTGGGCCACGGCCATCCGCAGCGCCAGCACATTGGGATGACGAAGGGAAATGTAACGCCGCCAGTCCAATGCCAGGGATCGGACCGGGGAAGACCCCCACAACGCCACGTCCCAGGATGTCATCAAGACAAATCGTCCGCCATCCGTGCGGGTAAAGGCATCGTAATAGCGCTGGTCCGAGTCGCAGATCAGGGTCAGGGAAAAACCGTTCAGTTTCACGGTTTCATCCGGGTCGTGCAGGATGCTGCGGTCCTGGATGCGGTTGACGTGGATCCCCACTGCCAGGTCCCAGCGGTATTGGCGTCGTACTTTTAACGGGAATTGGGCCTCAAGATTCAGGAAGGCATTGGTCTGGATGAAATCACCCCGGATCCGGTTTTCCAACACCTGGTGCTCACGTCGCCAGGTCAGGGTGACGCGGGGAAAAAAGCCTCCCAGCATCAGGCGCATGTCCGTATTCCAGCGTTGGGTTTTCAGGCCGTAAAGTACTCGAGCCTGGTAGTCGTAACTTCCGGGAAGATCCCGGCCGCTGACGCGGGCGCCGATCTGGAGTTCCTTTTCCACATAACTGCCGTCTGGAGATACAAAGCGGGGGGCCAAATCTCGCCATTTGTTGTAGGAACGGCTTGGGGCTATCGATTCCGGTTGGGGCCGGGCTTGCGCGGGAAACCAATCAGCCGGAAGGTCGGTCCATTGCGATTCGTGAAGGTGAATTTCCGCCAGGTCTTCTCCTCCCGCGTTTAAGAAAACCGTAAGCAGGCAGTCATTGCCGGGAACGGCCAGGTAACGGATTCCGGGAGAGTGAAGTCCCGTCAGTACCTGTACGCGCCGGTTGGAGAGGTTTGCCATGGCGATGGTGCTGTTTTCCTGACCGGACAGTACAAAAACCAGATGGTTGTTATCCAGCCAGCGAGGCACACTGCAACGCTTTTCCGGCAGATGGATAATGGACTCCAGTTCACCGGCCAGCGTGAACAGGGCGATGCTCCAATCCTTATGCCTTTGTTTGATGGCCACTGCCACTTTCTTTCCGTCCGGCGAAACCCGGGGATGCGCCAGGCCGACGTACTTGCCCGAAAGCATGACCGGTTCAGACAGGGGGACGTTCAGACGGGCCAGGCGGAAACGGTCGTGATCCCTGGAAACACAGATAAAGCCGGAACCATCGGGAAAAGGATGGGGATGAAAAAGACTTTTGCCCCGGCTCCAGCGGCGGCATTCGCCGCCGGCTGTCGAACAGCTGTAAATGTCTGAGATCCAACGAAATGAGCGAAACACTTCCGGAGCGGAAAAAACCACCTGCTGATGGCGGAAATCATAAGCCAGGCTGGAGATGCCCCAGCGGCGCAGCAACCAGGCCGATTTTCCGGTTCGTCGGTCGAGAATCCGGATGCCGGGTCGGGACCGGTAGTTGTTGGATACCCAAATCAGCTTTTCGTTGTCCACGATTTCCGGGTATTGTTTGATCCATCCATCATGGGTCAGCGGCCGCAGGGCGATATCACTTCTTTTGGTTTGGCCGGCTGCCAGACCGAATTGCCTCCACAGCTTTCTCAAGCGCTGATGAAATACGTGTTTAAAGCGCAGGGAAATACCCAGAGAAATGGGGACACGGCTGAGGTGGGTAACCAGGCGTTGCAAAGACTCCTGACCGTAGTGGTTCCCGAGGAAGCGGAAAAATTCCGCACCGTATATAAACTTGGTGACAGGGCCCGGCCAGCGGGAGGGTGATCCCCTGAGGGACAGAAAGTGTTGAAAGCCGCCTTCTGACGCGATGTGTTGAAACATCTGCCGGAAATCCGGTGTATTCAGGCGTCCGGAAGGGCAGATCAGAGATTCACTGAAAACGGCGAGACCCTCGTGTACCCACGATGGGTACTGCATCATGGGGAAGGTAAAAGGCAGGGGGCCGATTCCCCGTCTCAGATGCTTGAAAAATCCGGAAGACTTATGCAGGAGCAGGAGACGGGTTAGTTCATGTGCCAGGACTTTGTCCAGCCAGGGTTCTTTGCCTCCGCTGAGCCGGGAATCCGGCGAAGGCGGCGCCATATCGATGCGGATGGCGGGAAAAGGAAAGAGGGTGATCGAACCTCCGGCTACATCGGAATCCGGCGCCAACAACAGGCGGATTCTTGATTCAATGGACACTTTCCACAATTCAGAAAGCAGTTTGTACTGCCGCACGGCGGTATGGGCGATTTCACCGGCCTGATGTTCATATCCCTCCGGGAATACCACGACGAATTGCGAATTCGGTAATTCTTTCCACTCGATTGAAGGGGCCAGGCGATCCTGGGCGAAAGCGCTGAGAGAAAAGAAAAATATCAAGCCGCACAATATCTGTTTTCGGGCTTGGAATCGCAGTATCCCGGACAAGAGGTCAGCGTCTGCAGTGGATTTCACGACACGCGCCTGGAATCAGTCTTCCAATCCCTCCAGGTAGTGCTCTGCGTCCAGGGCTGCCATGCAGCCGCTTCCGGCCGCGGTGATGGCCTGGCGGTAATGGGGATCCTGCACATCTCCGCAGGCAAACACGCCGGCAACACTGGTACGCGTCTGATTCTTTTTGTCTTTGGCTGTAATGATGTATCCCTTAGCATCCAATTCCAGTTGTCCCTTGAACAGGCCGGTGTTGGGGGTGTGACCAATGGCCGCAAACACACCATCGAGTGGCATTTCCCTTCTCTCACCGGTGCGCTTGTTGAACAGCCGGATCCCAACGACCTTGTCATCTCCGAGAATTTCCTCAATCACTGAATCCAGGATAAAGTGGATCTTTTCGTTGCGCCGGGCTCGTTCCACCATGTAATGAGAGGCACGGAACTCATCTCTGCGGTGGATAATGTGAACCTCCCGGGCGAATCGGGTCAGGAACAACGCCTCTTCCATGGCGCTGTCGCCCCCGCCCGCCACAGCCACTATGCGGTCTTGGAAAAAGAAGCCGTCACAGGTGGCACAGGCGCTGACGCCGCGCCCCATGAGGCGTTTCTCACTTTCCAATCCCAACAGATTGGCTTTCGCTCCGGTGGAAACGATCACTACCGGGGCGCGGAATTCTTCTTCTTCAACCCAAACCCGCTGGTCTCCCGGGGATAGTTTGACCCGGGTTACGTCAACCGTGCGCAATTCGGCTCCAAAGCGTTCAGCCTGTGCCCGGGAATTGGCCACCAGGTCCGGTCCGGTGATCCCTTCGGTGAACCCGGGGAAATTCTCTACTTCGGTCGTGATCATGAGTTGACCGCCCGCCTGGTAACCTTCGAAAACCAGGGGTTTCAGTCCCGCACGGGCCGTGTAGATGGCGGCTGTAAGACCGGCAGGTCCCGAACCGACAATAATAATCTGGCGTTTTTCCATGGTTCTTGCTCCAGCCAAAAAATTGAATAGGGTTCTTCGACTATCCGGTTCGATTCTAGGCAAGCCCCCGGGAAAAGTCAACCGGACACGGCACCTGAACCCTCTGTACTTGCAGAAGGTGGAACGTAGAAAAAAGTTGCAAAGTAACTTTATGCGTTTATACGCATCGGCCCCAAGGTAAGAATGGCGAAGGGCAAGTGGCGAGGGGCAGGAGGCAAGCCCTTTGGGCGCTGAATAAAGGAATAAAGAATAAGGAATGAAAGAGCAGGGGAAAACAACTGAGATTCAGATGAGTTTGTTTTAATGCTTTATGCGTTTGTTTGGAACATTTGGGTTTGGTTCATTGGAATTTGTTTGGGATTTCGAGTTTGGGGTTTCGGATTTCGGATCTCAACAACCGAATGATAATGAAAACTCTGGGTGGGTGTAAACCCCTTTGTCTTTCCTGTCTGCCTGTCACCTGATACCTGTCACCTTCTTTCCAACTCCCCAACTTTTTTGTTTAAACCATCGCCCCGAACGGATATGACCAGCCCAGGATTGAGTCCACGAATTCATTTTCCGTTTCATAGAACGGAACCCAGACCATCCGGGTCGAGAGAATGGCGGTATCGGTTACCCGTCGCCGCCTGGCCGCTTCCATTTTAACGGCATATACTTCAGGGTAGATCGCGGCATGGGCTTCACCCCGGTCTGCGGGGAAAAGCGTGAGTTTCCTGCAGCGCTCTGTTTGCAGAGTTACGTTGCGGTTGTTGTAGTACAGGCCAATGTCACCAAAATAACTGATGTTCTTGATAAAGAAAGCCGGAACCCAGAAATGGCCGCAGACTTCGCTCGGGGTTTGCTCTTTTTCCGCAAGCGCGTGGTATCTGGTATGAAAAAGCCAGAACACAAAATACCGGGCCGTCTCGGACCGTTGAATAACGGGCGCCATGCATTCGTAAGCAAATTCCTGTTCATGTCCGCGACTCAGGTCAACGCCAATGCGGCAACTTCGGCAGAAAAAGATCCAACTGTTGTTTTCCCCCTCGAGATCGGCCCGGCATCGGGGACATTTCAGGCTTAAGAGCTTCATGGATCTGATTCTTCCAGTGATTCCCCCGTAAGCTTGCGTACAAGGCGGCGGCTGAACTTCATTAAGGCCCCTTCCCGGTAACTGATGGTATGCGAAGATGTATAGTTCCCGGAGATGCTGATTTCTTCCCGGAAAGCGAAAAGGCGCCACAAATAGGGGAACAGCAGCGCCCACGCAAGTGCCGCGCAGGCGAATAGAAGGCCGGCCGTCAACAGGGGAATCAGGCCCGGGCGAACGCGTCCGGCCAGGTCGATGGCGAAACGAATCGGCCGGCCCAGCAGCAGGGCCAGGGAAAATGAGCCCAAAAGTGACAACAGAAGTTTGCGACGGTGGTTGCGCAGGCCGTTAACCTGGATCATGGTTCCGTCGACTGCAGAGCAGTAGCTGTGAAACATCATGCCCCGGTAGCTGTATGCGATTTCCCAAACAGGCAGATAGACCAGACGCAAATGGCTCTCAACCGTGTCCCGGATATCCGGCACCTCTTTGGTGTAATTGCTGAATGGATTGGGTGTTGCGGGCAAGACCACTCCCTGGCGGCGCATCTCTACGGGACGAAATGGTACCTGTCGGGCTTTCAGCATGGCGGCCTCAACGATGTTGCGATCCAACACGTCCAGATAGAGGGCGGACAGATCATTGGCCGGTTCAATGTACTCAAAAGAAACAACAGAGAAAGAGTCCCGGTTGCCGCGTTCCGGCTCGGCAGTTCCCCAACCCGCCTTGATGCCCCGTACTTCGTTGAAAGGAATATAAAAAAGTGTCGCCCGTTCAAAAAAAGTTCTTTTGCGGAAACCCGGTTCGATACGGGGATCCTGTAAGGCGGCCAGCACCGCGGTCCGGGCCCGGTCGGCATTCAATTCGCTGGCCAACACAACCGCGGGAGGCCGGCCCTGGTCCAGGAAATAGGGGTTGCGGCAGTATGCGCAGCGGCAGATGCATTGCCCGACAGCAACTGGAAGCGGCCCGCCGCAATGGACGCAGTTGATCAGAGTGACAGTCATCGGTAGAGGCGGCTTTCAATCCATGGCAAGCTGATCTGGAAGGCCAACAGAAAAAAAAGCGCGTTCAGGGATAGCAGCACCCAGGGAGTATCCATGGCCACGTCAAACGCCAGTATCACCATAAAAATGCCCGCAAATAAGCGAAACAACCGGGATATCCGGGGATCCGGTTCACGGGGGATGGAAGGGCCGCAAACGCTTCCGTTCACGGCGTTACACAGGAAATGGTATGTTTTTTTTCTGTGGGTCAGGGGGATTCGATAGAAAGGAATGTAAATCAGGCGTTGTCCGGCGCTTTCTCCGGGCTGGGTGTCCACCTCCAGAATCACGCTTCCCGGCGGTTGTTGTTCAGGCAGAAAAATTTGCCGTGGCACTGCGGGTTTGTTTGTGGAAATTTCGGGAAATATGGCGCACGCCCGTTGCAGTTGCGGGTTGTTCTTTTCTTCCCAGAAAGGAATGTGCAGGCATTCCGCTTCGCCCAGCAGAACGCCTTTGTCAAGTGTCAGCTCCGCCAGGTGCCGGCGTACATGCAGGGGGGATTCTTTCATGGGGATGGCCGCATGATAAGTGGCAACCGGCATTAATGCATCCAGGTCGAGGAACAGCGAACTGCCGCAATGGGCGCAGGCAATAAAGCAATCCGCCTGGCGCGGACTTAAGGCAGCACCACATTGGGGGCATTCAAAGGGTGTTTTTTCAGCCAAGTTTCCACCTTTCCGTACCCGTGACGATGGGACTGCCCCGGGAGTCAATCATCCTCGGCTTCTCCGGTAACACCCGTTTCGCCGCCGCGTTGATCCCGTTCCCGGATTCTTTGCATAAGACGGTCCAATGTGTCCAGCAACAACAGAACATCGTTGCGTTCGGGAACTGGGCCGTGCAATTGTTCGACGCGGTCGCTGAATGCGCTCAGACATTCAAGGTATTCAGAGTCTTTGCGGTGCCATTCAGTCAAAAGATCAGCGGCGACCACGGTTGTGTTGTCCAGAGCCTTCGGTGGGTTCTCTGTGAATTCCCGAAATCTTTGCAGCGCGGAAAGCATGTGTTCGAAGTCGGACAAGAGGTCCAGGCGTTTTTCTTTGGCGGCGGACCGCACAAGCTGTTCCACCCGGGCCATGGTTTCAGCTGAGAGTTGACCCAGGTATTGACGGAAACGCGCATCTTCACGCAAGCGGTTTTCCGGATTTTCATAGCCCGGAAAGCCGTTTATGTGTTGCCGAATCCGCTCCAGCCAGGAAGTTTGTGTCCGGGTCTGCCCTGATTCGTTCAACAATTCACTCCGCCGCCATTATAGGAAAGGCTCAAAGCAAATGCAATCCAGGCGAGGTTGATCCCCCTGCAACAGGCGTGCTATATTCGTCCACGGAGGCAGAATGCCGATCACCCGGCCCACATTGATGGTCAACCCCGAGGTGGCTCGTCGCAATATCCGGGCCATGATGGATAAATTCAACCGGCTGAGAATCCGCTTGCGACCCCATTTCAAGACGCATCAATCTCTGGAAGTGGGGAACTGGTTCAGAAGAGAGGGAATCCGGGCCATTACGGTTTCTTCTGTGGATATGGCGGCCCGATTTATCGCTGATGGCTGGCGTGATGTGTTGATTGCCCTGCCCATCAATCCCAATGAAATCCCTGTGATCAACACCTGGCCGGATGATCTGGCGCTTCATTTGCTGGTGGATCATGTCGCCGCGGTTGATCGCGCCGCCGGTCTGTTGAAACGCCCGGTGGACATGTGGCTGAAAATCGATACCGGGGCCCGGCGTTGCGGGCTGGTTCCCGAAGACAGCAAGGCGATCATGGACTTGATTCGTCGCATCGGACGCCAATCCCGCATGCGCCTGCGCGGCCTGCTGACCCATGCCGGACATACCTATGCAGCTGCCAACCCGGCGGGTATCCGCCGGTGTCACCGGGACAGCCTGGTACGGATGGCTGCCCTGCAGAAACAGATCCGTGATGCGGGCGGGCCGGAACTCCAGATCTCTGTCGGAGACACTCCCGCATGCAGTGTATGTGAGAGTTTTACTGGAGTCGACGAAGTGCGTTGCGGAAATTTCGTGTTTTACGATATCATGCAATACCGCCTGGGGAGTTGCCGTTTGCGGGATATCGCGGTGCGCCTGATCTGTCCGGTGATCGGCAGTTATCCGCAGCGGGGTGAAGTAGTGGTTCACGGCGGGAAGGTCCATCTTTCCGCGGAGAGTATCAGCGGCGATGACGGCAAACCGTTCTTTGGAATGGTGGCCGCCTGCCATGCGGCGGATCCATGGCCGATGCCTTTACCCCGGGCCAGGGTGCGCTCGCTGAGTCAGGAACATGGAGTCGTGTTCCTGGGCGGCAGACGCGCCGCCCGTTTTCTGCCCGGTGATCTACTGGCGATCTTGCCGGTTCATTCTTGCTTGACGGCAGACCTGTCCAAACACATCATTGATTTGCAGGGACGACGCATCGGATCAACCATTTCCATCTGAACGGAGTGCTAGCGCGTTTCCCCCATGAACTGGACCAGCAGGCGCCGGTTTCTGGGGCGGTTGTCGAATTCCAGAAAGACGATCTGTTGCCAGGTACCCAATACCAGTTTTCCGTCCACAACCGGTACCGTCAGTGAGGGGCCCAGCAGGGTGGCGCGCAAATGAGAGTGCCCGTTGCCATCGCCCCAGGTCTGGTTGTGCCGATAATCGAGGTCCTGGGGAATCAACCTTTGCATGAGTTCAGGAAAGTCTCTTTGCAGGCCCGGCTCATATTCGATCGTGGACAGGGCACCGGTGGAGCCGATAACAAAGATCAGGGCCGCGCCGTCAGCCATTCCGGTCTGCTCCAACGCTTCCTCCACCCGTGTTGTAATATCCACCATTTTGTGGTGAGTATCTGTTTGGAACTCGATCTGGACGTGTTTCACCATACCTGGATTGTAAACCGCGCCGTCAGGGTTTACAACAATCGCTACCCGGTGCTAGAATATCCGAATGGATTTGGCAGATATCCAGGCTCCCATTCGCGCCCAACTGACATCCATTCACCGGATTCTGGATGAAAAATTCGCCGATCCCGTGCCAACGGTCAAGCGAATTCTGAAAGAATTCCCGGTATACCAGGGAAAACTCATTCGTCCCACCCTCATGTTTCTTTTGGCGGGCGTCCGGGGATGCCGCGATCCCCAATTGCCCCGCATCGCCACTGAAATGGAAATGTTGCACCTGTCCAGCCTGACTCATGATGATGTGATGGACCACTCCACCATGCGACGGGGACGGCGTTCCCTGAACATGGACGAGGGCAATCAGATGTCGATTCTATGGGGGGATTACCTTTTTATCAACGCATTTCGCGGCCTGAACGCCACTGGGCGCGGCGTGGCTGTAGGCGTAGCCATGGATGTGGCCGCCAGGATGATTGAGGGCCAGATGTTGGAATTGGACCACCAGTCCGACCTGGACACCAGTCTGGCCGTGTATACGGAGATCATATCGCTGAAGACCGGTTCCCTGTTTGCTGGCATTGCGCGAATTGCCGCTTCTTTGGAGGCGCCGCTTCCAGCGAATGCGGATGAATACGCTGCTTTTGGAAATTCTCTGGGCATCCTGTTCCAGATCCGCGACGATTTGATCGATATCATTTCACCGGAATCGGGAAAGGATCGTTATCGGGACCTGCAGGAAGGGAAAATCACAATGCCGGTAATTCTCTTGCTGCGTAAGCAAGGTAAGCAGGTGCGGAGTTTGCTCAAGCAACGGAAATATACCGCTATTGCAGATCTGTTGCGCCGTTCAGGGGTGCATCGGGAAGTAGAGGACCGGATAATGAAACTGTCCACAAGTTGCCGTGATTTCATCACTCAATTCCCGTCTTCTCCTTTCCGCAATTCCCTGCTGGGCATGGTTGACTTTATGGGAGTCCGGAATTACTGACATGGGCGATCCGGGTTTTTTCAAAGACTCCCGTACTGCCGGGCAGCGCGAGATCGAAGTCAAACTGGCGATTGAAAACATAAGGGATCTGTGCCGGGATTTGTGCTCCCGGGGCTTTCGGATCGTGGTTCCCCGTTTCCATGAAATGAACCTCGTGTTCGATACTCCTGATGGACAACTGGCGCGTCAGCGGCGCCTTTTGCGTTTGCGTCAGGCGGGAGAACACAATGTCCTGACCGCCAAGTCTCCGGTTGCGCCCGATCGGGACCACCCGGGATATAAAGTTCGGCGCGAAATCGAAGTCCGGGTGTCGGATTTTTCAACCACCCGGTCGATTCTGGAAAGTTGTGGATTTGGAGTTGTGTTTTCTTATGAGAAGTACCGTGAGATTTTGGAGGGTGCCGGGGTTCATGTGATGCTGGATGAAACCCCGGTAGGAAATTTCATGGAAATTGAAGGGGCGCCCCCTGCCATTGATCGCCTGGCGGCCGGTTTGGGATTTCAGAAACACAACTATATTACTGCCAACTACCGCTCCCTGTTTCATGCCGGCGGTGGAAAAGGCGACATGCTCTTTTCCCATTCGCGCCATGAGTCCAATCGGGATTGATGCCTTTATCCTTGCTGCCGGCCGGGGCATGCGCGCCAGGCCGTTGAGCCTTGTTCGCCCGAAACCCCTTTTTCCGCTTGGAGATGTGCCTCTGATTCGACTTTTGGCGGACCAGTTGCTGCAAGCCGGGGTAGATCGCGTATTTGTCAATCTGTTTTATCGGGGATATGAGATCCGCCGCCATTTGCACAACCTGGATAAGATCCGATTTATCGAGGAAGATTCCCTGAGCGGCAGCCGTATCCTTGCACGCCCGCGGAGCGGGATTCCACGCCCCATGCTGGTGGTAAACGGCGATGTGTTCATGCAAATCCCCCTGGACGAAATGCGGCGGGAATACAAGCGCTTCGCCTGTGACGGCGTCCTGTTGGTAAGGCCCCGCACCTCTGCATCCTACACCGCTGTGGAAGCGGAATCCGGCTGGTACCGGCGTATTCGTCAGTCCGTTCATGACGGGGACCGTATGTACTGCGGCGCCGGCCTTTTTTCGCAGAGATTTCTCTCGTCCATTCGGCATGGAAGTTTTTTCCAGTCGCTGGAAAAATCCGCTTTCCGGGTCCGGCTGCTGGAGTACAGGGGGATCTGGCTGGATCTGGGAACCCCGGCTCTCTACCATCGGGCCCAGTTTGATTACCTGGAATATGCCGGTCTGCCGGAATCCAAGGCCTGTTCGGGGCGCAGTCATGTGGATGACGATGCGATCCTGAAACAGTGCGTCATCTGGGACAATGTTGAAGTCGGTGCGCGCACCTGTTTGGTCCAGACGATTGTCGCTGACGGCGTGCGGCTGAGCGAGACCTGCATGAAGCGTCGCGTGATCACCCCCGACATGAATGTTCCCTTGTAACCGGCGGCAGAACTTTTCGCGTGCCCGTTCGTATTTATCTGTAAAACGGAGGCCCTGAATGAACGCATTCAAATCGGCATTGATCTTTTTGCTGATTGTCGGCATACAGACGGGAGTATCGGCGCAAGAACAGGAGAAGGAACTCACCCTCCAGGATGCCATTGTCACGGCCCTGGACAACAACCTGGACCTGAAGATCGAGATCCAGAACCGCGATTACTTCTGGGAGTCCCTTAGATCCAACCAGGCCATATTTGTGCCCAGTCTGAACATCGAGTACCAGCGGCGGGAGACGAATCGTCCTTCCAGCGGAATCCTCAGCGGCGCGGATGTAGAGAAACAGGGCAACGACACCTTGAATGTCGGTCTGTCTCAACAGATTGCCCTTGGGGGCACATTGAATGTTTCTCTGCAGAATTCCCGTTCCACCAGCAACAGTGCTTTTACCACCATCAATCCGGCACTCTACTCAACTTTGACCCTGTCGATCAACCAGCCCCTGCTGAAGAATTTCGGAACCCTCGCTACAAAGAAAGACATCTATATTGCCGCCAACGAGTATCGCAAGAACGATCTCAGCTTGAAACAGGCATTGATCAACCTCGTTTACCAGGTGGAGGAAGCGTACTGGAACCTGGTTTATGCCCACCAGAATCTGGACGCAAAAAAGCAGTCGTTGTTGCGCGCCCGGGACCTGTTGATCCAGAATGAAAAAAAAGTACGGGTGGGCGCGGCCGCAAGGATCGACATTCTTGAAGCCAAAGCGGAAGTCGCCTCCTACGAAAGCCAGTTACTGGAAGCGGAAAAAAACATCCTGACTGCGGAGGAACAGTTAAAGAAAATCCTGAATATCAGTCAATCGGCGGAGGTCATTGTGCCCACGGATTCTCCCCAGATCCGCTCCATGGCTCTGGATTTCAACGCCTTTCTTCAGGAGGCGCTGGACAGCCGTCCCGATATTCTCCAGGCCCGTATCGAACTGGAAAGTCACAACATCAGGGTAAAGTACGCCCGCAACCAGATGCTTCCCGATTTGCAACTCACCGCTTCTTACTACACCACCGGCCGTGGCGGAGACCAATTGATTTTTGACCCGGACTCATCTCCATTTGACCTGAACCGCCCCGTGATCGGTGTAATCAGCAAAGATGTAATGGATGCCCTGGAAGAAGTTGTTTCCAACCTTTATCGCAACTATTCAATCGGACTGAGGCTTTCTGTACCTTTGGGACGGGCACAAGAAAAAGCCCGCCTGGCCCAGGCCCGAATCGACATGAAACGGGCTCTGTTAAATCTCCAGAAAGTTGAAAACACGATCTTTTCTGAACTCAAGCAGGCATTGAAAGAATTGGAAGCCAATCGCAAACTGGTGGAATCCAATCAGATTGCTCTTGAACTCCAGGCACAGAAGCTCAAGGCCGAAGAAAAGAAACTGTCGGTGGGGATGTCGACAAATTACCAGGTGCTGAATTATCAGCGCGATTACGCCAACGCCCAGGCCAATGCCCTGCAATCCACCATCAACTACAACCTGACATTGGCGCGGATCAACCGCATTATCGCACGGACATTGGAAGAGCACGACATCCATTTTGACGATTTTCAACGGGATTAGTTTGCGGCCTTGCCTCGGGGGGTGTTTCTGCTAGAATAGGGAAATGCGACGCGCCGTTGCTTTTTGTGTTTTGATCCTGTCGAGTCTGCCGATTCTGCGGGCACAGAACCTGATTGAAGACAGGCAGCGCATGGTTCAGGAGCAGATTCTGGCCAAGGGGATCGTTGATTCCCGTATTTTGAGCGCTTTTAAACGTGTAGCCCGCCACCTTTTCGTGGATCCCGAACTGCGTCATCGGGCTTATGAAGACGTGGAATTGCCCATTGACGAAGGTCAAACCGTTAATCGTCCCTACACTGTTGCCATCATGACTGCCATTATCGCGCCGGGTTTTGACAAAAAAGTGCTGGAAATCGGAACCGGGTCGGGATACCAGGCCGCGATCCTGGCGGAACTGGTCCGGCATGTCTACACCATTGATATTTATGAGAGCCTTACCGCCAAGGCGCGCGCGCGGATTCGTTCGCTGGGGTACGACAACGTCTATTTCAAGACCGGGAACGGTTATCAGGGCTGGCCGGAGCACGCCCCTTATGACGGTATCATCGTTACCTGCTCCCCGGATCACATCCCCGAGCCGCTGATCCGGCAACTGGCCGTCGGAGGGCGGATGGTTATTCCCGTCAGCTTTTCCCGGCAGGTCCAGGAGCTCATCCTGATCGAGAAAGAAGCGGACGGCCGCCTGAAACGCACCAACCTGATTCCAGTGCAGTTCGTGCCCATGATTCAACGCCGCCATGTCGACTGACTGGCTGCAGGAAATGAACCCGGAGCAGCGTGAGGCTGTGCTACACTTTGATTCCCCTCTGATGGTGGTGGCGGGTGCAGGTTCGGGTAAAACGCGTGTCATCACCCATAAAATCGCTTATCTGGTAAAAGAGAAGCAACTCAATCCCGGCAGCGTTCTCGGAGTGACTTTTACCAACAAGGCGGCCGCGGAAATGAAAGCCCGGATTGAACAGTTGACCGGGATCGATGCCCGCCGCTTCATGATTTTTACTTTCCATGCGCTGGGACTGCGAATATTGCGCGAAAGCGGCCAAGAAAAGGGATTCAGCCCAAACTGGTCGGTTATCGATGACAACGAGCAGCGACGCATCATGGACCGCCTGGCCCAGGAGTGTTTGCCTGGCCTGACCCGGGATCAACGAGATCAATTGCGCCGCCGGATCAACCTGGCCAAGATGAACTCTTTGTATCCCAACAATACGGATTTGTTGGAAGCACGCGGTTTCTCCAGTGAAGAGGTCGGATTTTTTCGGCGCTATCATGATTTTCAGGTTCGCGAGCAGGTCTGGGATTTTGAAGACCTGGTTTCTTTGCCCGTTAAGATGTTGCAGGGGGATCCGCAACTTCTGCGCTTTTACAACGACCGGTTCCAATACGTTGTGGTGGATGAATTTCAGGACACCAACCCCAATCAGTACGAAATGATCCGCCTGTTGTCCGGACAGCGCCATGGTGTTACCGTGGTGGGTGATGATGATCAGGCCATCTACTCCTGGCGTGGTGCCAGCATCCGTTTCCTGACGGATTTCGAGCGGGATTTTCCGGGCACACGGGTAGTCAAGCTGGAGCAGAACTACCGTTCCACCAAACCCATATTGGATTTTGCCAATCATGTGATCGGCATGAACCGGGAGCGGCGCAGGAAATCGATGTGGACCGAACGGGAACAGGGGCCTCCGGTCTGCCTGCTGCACTCTGTTTCCAAACAGGACGAGGCAGAAAAGATTGCGGATCTGATCCGGTTGTGGAAGGAAAAATTCCCGGAACGTTTGCCTGTAGCCATCCTCTATCGAATCAATTCCCAATCGCTGGCACTGGAAACCGCGTTTACCCGGGGAGCGGTTTCTTTCCGCATTATCAAGGGGCAACGGTTTTTTGATCGCAAGGAAGTGCGGGACGCCATGGCAGTGTTGCGGCTGGCGGTAAACAGCGCGGATAACATGGCTTTTCGGCGTCTGGTTGACAGTCTTCCCCTGGGAATCGGACCACGCAGCCTGGCGCAATTGGAAAAAGAATCCGAACACACCGGCCAACCCTTGCTGAAGACTTTGTTTCGCGTGATGCCTCAGAAAGCCCGGTCAAAACCGTTTCTGCTTCGCCTGGAGCAACTCGCAGCCGATTCACCCCGGTCCGGATACGCGGATTTGCTGCATTCTCTATTGAAACTTTCCGGTTATCGAAATGTTCTGCGGCAACGGGAAGAGGAAGAACGTTTGTTGAACCTGGACGAACTGGAAGAGTTTGTGCGCGATTGGGAAGAAAACGAAACCGACCCCCAAATCGCCGACCTGCTGGATCGCATCAGTGTGGATGCGTTTAACAGGGATCGCAACGATTCCGTTGATGCGTTTCTTTTGACCATGCACAATGCCAAGGGTCTGGAATTCAAGACCGTGATCGCAGCGGGGGTGAATCCCACCTATTTACCGTTCTTTCTGCGCAAGGGTCTGGCTGAGTGGGAAGAGGAACGCAGACTCTTTTACGTGGCGTCCACCCGGGCCATTCATCACTTGATTGTATCAACCGGCTCGGACCGCTTGTCTCCTTTCCTCAGTTCGCTGCCCTCCCATCTCTACCGTTTTGCACATTCCCCGGAGGAAATCAGCGCTGGCCGGGATTCGCTTCCGGTCCGGGAAGCGTCCGGAGAGGAAGTGGAGCATCCGATATTCGGAAAAGGACGAGTTGAAAAACGCATTGATGCCCATCGTCTGTTGGTGGATTTTTCCGATCGGGGAAAGAAGGTGATCGACACATCGATCGTGCCGCTGAACCCGACCTGAGATTTTTGTCTCTTTATTTTGTTGCGGTTTTGACGTATAATTCCAACTCCATGAACGCATCAGAAATCATTCAGCGGGAAAAGTTGGATAATATCCTGAATCCAAAAAAAACCAACCGCTCATTCAAAATCACCATCCGTTTCCAGAAGCAGTTGACGCGGAATTTCGAGCGGGCCCTTGAACTGGCCAGGCGCAATCCGTATTTCATGGAAGAGGGCGAAGGTGATTTTTACAAAGTCTACGCCGGCTTTACGCCCGACTGCGTAGACGAACTCTACGAGTTGTTTGAACTGGTCAAGGGAGCCGAGACCACGGTGATCTTTCTGAACAACAAACGGATTCCCTATATTCAGGACTTGTGGATGTTTCTGATGTGGTTTTACCGCGTCGGATAGGGCTGGAATCGATCGGAACCGCACATTTTGCTTGACTTTTGCCGAGGGTTTATTTATATAGAAGACTTGGAGGAGGCTCTTATGAGAAAAACGTCGACACTGCTCTTGATCGGCATGTTCGCTGCATTACTTGTGTTCTCATTCTCGTTTACCGGCTGCGAGAATCTCAAGCTGGACAACTTGAAGGCCAACGACCACCTCAATAAAGGCAACAAATACTACCAGGATGAGAAGTTCGCCAAGGCGGTGAAGGAATACGAGCAGGCCCTGGAATTAAACCCCAAGTTGGAGATGATCTATTTCCACGTGGGTACGGCGTATGCCAGCCTGTATCGCCCCGGCCGCGGCACGGACCGCAATGAGGAATACGCGCAGAAAGCGGTGGAATACCTTCAGAAAGCCCGCGAAAACGACCCCGAGAATGAACAGATCTACCTGGCTCTCGGCGATATTTTTGACAAGATGGAAAACGCCGAAGAAGCGGAGAAATACTACCTGAGAATTCTGGAAAATGAACCGGACAATCCCAAGTCTTACTATATCCTGGCTGACTTCTACTCAAAATACAGCCAGGAAGACAAGGCTGAGGAAATGTATAAGAAACGCATTGCCCTGGACCCGAAAGATCCGGAGGGCTATCTCTATTATGCCAATTACCTTCAGAACAAGCGCAAATGGTACGAGGCCATGGACGCCTTTGAATCCATGATCATCGCCATGACGGCTCCGGAAATCCAGATTGAACGGCGGGAAATCCAGGAACTGGCCCAGAAGGTGGCGGATATTGAAAAGGTCGAAGAATATCTGGACAAGCATGTGCGCAAGAATCGTACGATTTCCGCGGACGCGCGTAAGCAGATGATCGAGGAAAAAGAACAGCAGATCCGTGAAATCGGCGACAAAGAAGCGCTGGAAAAAGAGCTGGCGGAAAAGCGTGAAGCGGTCAATGCCAAGCTCCAGGGCTTGAAAGAGATCCAGGATCAGATGTCTGAGGAAAAAAAGATCAAGCTCTCTGAGGCCTATTATTCTCTCGGCGTGGTTTGCTGGTTCAAGAGTTTCCAGACACCCATTGACATGATGAGCGCCCAGGAAAGACGCAACGTTCTGGATCGCGGTTTCAAGGCCCTTGAGCGATCTGTGGAACTCAACCCCACTTACCCGGAACCCTGGGCTTACAGCAACCTGCTGTGGCGTGAGATGATCAAAGTGGAACCGTTGAAACGTGAGGAATTCGAGGTAAAGGCCCAGGAAGATGTGGAAAAGTTCCAGAGATTGAGACAGCGCAAGCTGGCTCTGGAAGAAAAGATGAAGAAATTGGAACAACTGGGCGGCTGACCTGAAAAAGAGATATCCAAGATTAGATAAGCCCCGCGGTGCCCCCCGCCGCGGGGTTTTTTTTGCCCCGATACCGGCGGATTGAAAACCCGGAATCCCAAGACTAAAGTA
>JAFGNX010000136.1 GCA_016926835.1 Candidatus Aminicenantota bacterium
CTTGATTTTCGCTTCAGGGATGAGTATAATCCGATGCGACTGGGCGATTAACTCAGCGGCTAGAGTGCTACCTTCACACGGTAGAAGTCAGAGGTTCAAATCCTCTATCGCCCATTCTTTTTTCATGCAATCGACTTCACGCCGTTCCCTGTTTCCGTCAATGCCATTCCCCCTGGGTGAACACCTGATCCTGGTGCCCCATTTCCATGACCAGAAACTGCTGGCGCTTTTCCGCCGCTATGCCGTTGACCGCAGGCGCCGATTGGGTGGGGAGTGGCTGTACCTGGAATCATTCACCCTGATCACGGGCTTTTTGGGATATCCGGCATTGTTTACCCACCTGGCCTACATCACGGAGCCGTTGCCCCAAAGGATTTCACTGCTGGGAACCGCGGGGGCGCTGACCCCAGCGTTTGACTCCACCCGCCTGGTACAGGTGAACCGCATCATGGGAAGTGGTGCCCTGCGGGGATTTTCCCGCCAACCGCTGCTGGAAATGGGGGGACCGCTGATCAAAGGCCTGCAGGCAGTGACCGGAGTCAGCGTGGACCTGGTGCAGCGGGAAACCCCGGCCTGGCTGCGCCGTCAGCGGGTCCGGGGCGCGCAAATCGTTGAAATGGAGCTGTTTCCCCTGCGGGCCCGGCTGAAACGCGATATTACGGCCCTGGTGATTTTGACCGACCGCGTTACGGAAGCAGGGATTCAGCCCTTCATGGATCATGACGGCCTGTGCAGGGAGTTCCGCCGGGGGTTGCTGGCCCTGGCCCGGGGCCGATTGCCCGGCATGGCCGGGTCCGGGAGGAAAAATGACAGATAAACCCGTAGTGGTACTGACCCACCATCTTTTGCCCGAAGTGCAACGCGACATGGAATCCCGCTGGAACCTGATCCAGGTGGAAGGCGGGAAACTGAACCTGGCGGAGGTGCTTTCCGCCCGGCCCGAAGCCAGGGCGCTGATCAGTTTCCTTTCCGAGCCGGTCACCCGGGAAGTGCTGAAATGTACGCCGAACCTGGAAATCATCGCCAATTATGCCGTGGGATACAACAACATCGATGTCGAAGCGGCGATCGAGAACGGCATCTGGGTGACCCATACCCCCGATGTTTTGACCGCGGCCACGGCGGACCAGACCATGGCCCTGCTCCTGGCCGTGGCAAGGCGGGTGGTGGAGGGGGACCGCCTGGTTCGCGCCGGCGGTTTTGACGGCTGGGCGTCGGACCTGATGCTGGGACGGGAGTTGAACGGGGCGATCATGGGGATCGTGGGCATGGGACGGATCGGAAGTGCCGTGGCGGCGCGGGCGGAAGCGTTCGGTATGCGGGTAATCTATCACTCCCGCAGCCGCAAGCCGCTATTGGAAAAAGAACGTGGTTACCGCTTTGTCGAGTTCGATGACCTCGTGGAAAGCGCGGACATCCTCAGTCTGCACCTGCCGTATTCCCCCCGTGTACACCATCTGATTGACCAGTCGGTGCTGGCGCGCATGAAGCCGGATGCATTTCTCATCAATGTGGCACGCGGGCCGTTGGTGGATGAGGCCGCCCTGGCCCGTTGTCTGAAAGAGGGATGCATCGGTGGGGCGGGCCTGGATGTGTATGAGCATGAGCCCCGGGTGAACCCCCTCCTGACCACTTTAGGCAATGTGGTCCTGGCGCCCCACTCGGGCAGCGCCACGGGGCATACCCGCATGCAAATGGGTCGCATGGTTGAAAACAGCGTTGTTGCGGCGTTGGCCGGAAAACGTCCTCCCCACCTGGTACTGGAATGGCGTGAAAGAAAGCCGGAGTCCGATCCGCGTGTTTGATCTCGTTTCTCCTTTTTCGACCACTCCCGCTCAGCAGGATGCCGTGGACCACATTGTGGACGCCTTTCACCAGGGACGTAAGCGCCACGTGTTGTTGGGAGTGACCGGATCGGGCAAAACCTTTACCATGGCCAGGGTGATCCGGGAGATGGGCATTCCCACCCTGGTGCTGGCGCCGAACAAAACCCTGGCCGCGCAGCTTTACCAGGAGTTCCGGGGGTTTTTCCCGCGAAACCGCGTGGGCTACTTCATCAGTTATTACGATTACTACCAGCCGGAAGCGTTTGTGCCGCAACGCAACCTCTACATCGCCAAAGAAGTGTCCATCAACCCGGACCTGGAACGGTTGCGCATGGACGCGGTCCGCGGCTTGCTGGAGTCACGGGCCACCGTGGTGGTGGCATCGGTTTCGGCCATTTACAATATCGGATCCCCGGATGATTTCTTTCGGCAGCGCCTTTCGTTTCATTCAAAATCACCGCTTTCCCGGGATGGCTTGATCGGTGAATTGGTAAAGCTGGGCTACCGCCGCACGGAAGGGTTGATCAGTGCCGGAGAATTGCGGGTCCGGGGGCCGGCCGTTGAAGTGTTTCCCACCAGTGAGGAAGAACCCCTGCGTTTCATTTTGATGCAGGAAAGATTGGCCACGATTGAAGTCTTTGACGCGGTAACCGGCGAAGCACGCGCGCAAATGGAAAGAGTCAGTATATTTCCGGTTTCCTATTTTCATTATCACGGAGAACGCGTTCAAACCACTGTTGAACGGGTGCTGGCGGAATTGGAAGAGCGTGAAGCCCATTTCCGTGAGAAGAATCGGCCGGACCTGGCGGAGCGTTTGGGGGAACGGACCCGCTTCGATATGGAACAACTGGCGCAGTTCGGCCATTGTCCGGGGATTGAAAACTATTCCCTCTACCTCTCGGGACGCAGCCCGGGAGATCCGCCGTTTACGCTGCTGGACTATTTTCCCCGGCCTTTTCTGACCATTATGGACGAATCCCACATTACCCTGCCGCAATTGCGCGGCATGTATGCTGGTGATCGATCGCGCAAAGAAAAGCTGGTCGAGTTCGGGTTTCGCCTGCCCTCCGCCCTGGACAACCGCCCCTTGCGGCTGGAAGAAACCAATGCCCGCCTGGACCGCGTGTTGTACGTATCCGCCACCCCAGCCCGCGA
>JAFGNX010000017.1 GCA_016926835.1 Candidatus Aminicenantota bacterium
CATTGCTTACCTCCGTGGGATTATTGTAGCACAGGAAAATTCTACCCAAAAGACCGCTTGCTTTCACCTGACCCGGAATCTATACTCTACTTACAAAGGAACGCGCATGACAAACAGTTGGGAATCAAGACTCATCGGCGTTACCGGTGCCGCAGGCTTTATCGGCAACCGTCTGTTGCAGGCCCTGTTAAAAAAAGGTGCCCGTGTGCGCGCCCTGGTCCACTCTACCCCGATCAAGACAGATATTGAGACGGTGCGGGGCGATGTGACCGATCCGGATACCCTGACTGAGTTCTGCCGCGGATTGGACGGGATATTTCACCTGGCCTCCGCGCTGGGCAACCGCCGTATCCCCGAGACTGAATTCACGCGCATCAATGTCACTGGCACCATCGCTTTACTGGAGCAAGCCCGCCGAGCGGGTATAAAGCGGGTGGTCCACTTCGGCAGTGCCGGGATCTTCGGACGCACATCCGGGCTCAAATTGCTCAAAGAAGGAGATACCGGCCGTCCCGTGGATGCATACGAGAAAAGCAAATCGGCCGGAGAACTGGCCGCACTGAACTGGAACGGCCCCCCCGAGGTATGCCTGGTCCGGCCCGGCTGGGTGTATGGTGAAGGCGATCGGCGTACATTCAAGTTAATCAGCCGGATTCATTCGGGGTTCTTCTTTGTGGCGGGCAGCGGCCGCATCCTGCAAACTCCGGTGTATGTAGACGACCTGGTCGAGGCTGCCCTGGCGGTTTATCAACACGGTGAGCCCGGGAGGGATTACAATGCCGCGGGCGGGGCCGTCACGGTCGACCAACTGGTCGCAGCCATTGCTTCCGCCCTGGGCCGCGGCACCCGTTTCATGCATATTCCAATCGGCCTGCTCCTGCCCACGGCAGTGGTTATGGAAAAACTCTTCGGCCTCGCCGGCAAAGAGGCTCCCCTGAGCCGCTCCCGGCTGGCCTTTTTCCGCCGCGGCAAACCGCTGGATTCCACCCGCGTCCGCACCGAACTGGGAGTCCGTTTCCCCACCTCCCTGGAGGATGGTCTGCAAAAAGCCGTGCGGGGATACCGCGAACTGGGCTGGCTCCCCGGAACCTGACCCTTGATCCGATCTCCTGATCCGGGGTACAATCACTCCATGAAACCGGATACCGGTCCCATTCCCGGAGAACAGAAGAACCTGCTGGATCCCAGGAAGGGTGCGGTACGCAAATACCGCGACCTCTTTCTGGGCCGCGTCTCTTTCGGGTATTTCCTGAAATACGAAGTGATTACCATGCTGTTTTCCGCAGTGCCCGGGGCGCTTGGATTCGCCTTACGCAGGTTTTTTTTCCGCGGCCTGTTCGGATCCGTGGGAAAGGGAGTGGTGTTCGGTCGCAACATGACCCTCCGCCACGCCCGCAAGATCAATATCGGTGACAATGTGGTTTTTGACGACAACACCGTCGTGGACGCCAAAGGCATTGACAACTTGGGCATCCGTATCGGCGATAACGTTGTGATCGGGCGCAACACCATCATCAGCTGCAAAGGTGGAGACATCCAAATCAACGATTTCGCCAACATCGGTCCCAACAACACCCTGATTTCGGAGAGCATCCTCAAAATCGGAAAATACGTGTTCACTGCGGGGCAGACCTACATGGTGGCCGGGGGCAACCACAGTTTCGACCGCAAGGATATCCCCATCTGGCATCAACCCTCCGTGTCCAAGGGGGGGATCGAAATCGAGGATGATGTGTGGATCGGGGCATCCGTGACCGTGCTGGACGGGGTGAAGATCCGCACCGGTTGCATCATCGGCGCCGGCAGCGTGGTGCACCGCCGCCTTCCCGCATATACCGTGGCCCTGGGCAATCCGCTGGCAATCGTCAAGAAACGCTGAATCCGCCACACACCTCTACTCCAGGCCATTATTTGTCATATTCCTGAACTATAATAAGTACAGGAAATGTGCGAAGAGTGGATTGATGAAGATGTTGAGGTGACCAGATCCACTGGAAATCCATGCCTGCACACCCATCGCCTTGGCTTCAAAGTACAGTAATTGTGTTTTTGTAAAAAATACTTGACATGCTCGTCGTGGCAGTGTATATTGTCTCCATATGATGCATTTGGCATCGGGTATGGAAAGGAAATTAAAAATATTCGCGACGGTGCGAGCCGGATACTCCTTTCGCGAAGGTATCGGACAATCGCCCGTGGGGGAAATCGCCGTGATCCAGATGCGTGATCTTGATCCGGCCACTCGGGCGGTTGATTTCCGTAAAATGAGCAGAACGAGCATTCCCAACCTTGGTGAACGGAACCTTGTTCGCAAAGGTGACCTGATTTTCCGCACCCGTGGCGAAACGGTGAACTCATCCTTTGTAAAAAACGATCCGGGTCGATGCGTGGTTGCCGCGCCTCTGCTTCATATCCGCGTCGAGCGTCTTGACTGGGTAATGCCGGAATACCTGAACTGGTTTATCAGTCAACCGCAAGCCCAGGCCTATTTTCATGCTCAAGCGACAGGATCTTCTCAGAAAGTGATCAACAAGCGGATCCTCGAAAGCCTTACCGTATCCATCCCGGACCTTGAGACCCAGCGTCGGATTGTTGATATCGCGGATTTGTCTCTAAGAGAATCATTTTTACTCAATAAACTGGCTGAAAAGAAATCTAAATACGTTTCCGGAGTACTCATCCGGAAAGTGAATGGAGGATAACATGGCGAAAAACCCACCCACCGGCGACGGCCACCGCAGGGGAGCCGTACGGAATCGTTCCCAGGTTTTCAATCCCAAAACCGGGAAATACGTCAAACGGGACACCGAAACAGGGAAATTCATGGATCAAAAGGCGGATGATAAGCCTTTCAAGGGCGTACGCAAGGAAAAGTAGATGCGCGATCAAATCGAGCAGAAAGACGTCAACAACGCGGCTTGGGCCGCCTGCGACACCTTTCGGGGTGTCGTGGATCCGGCCCAGTACAAAGACTACATCCTGGTGATGCTGTTCCTGAAGTACATCTCCGATGTATGGAACGATCATTACAGTGAATACAAAAGGCAGTTCGGCGATGATGACGTCCGCATCCGACGACGGTTGGACCGCGAACGTTTCGTATTGCCCCAAGTCGTTTTCAAGGATAGCCGGGGGAATGAAGTGGACCGCTTCATGGCCACTTATGACAGCTTGTATGAGCGGCGTGCCGGCGCGAATATCGGTGA
>JAFGNX010000137.1 GCA_016926835.1 Candidatus Aminicenantota bacterium
AGGATGCGGATGGCGGCGAAATCGCGCCAGGTCAGTTTTTCGAAGGCCTCGCGCCCCCTGGCCTCGCGGCGGTAGAAAGCATAGGCGTCGGGGTTGACGCGCAACTCACGGTCCACCCAGTTGCGCACCCCCACCAGGGCCTCGGTGGTGTTGCGCGCGTTGCGCATGATTTCATCCAGGATGGGGTTTTCCTTGAGGAGCTGCTTGAGCAGCATGTGCGCCTTAACCGTGATGGCGATATGGTCCAGCACATGATCGTTGCTGCGCGGGGCTTTGTTTACTGATTCACTTGCCTTCATATACATATTTTGCCGGTTATCCGACGTAATGTCAAAGAGCAGAATGTAGGGGCGGCCCCCCGTGGCCGCCCTTAAACTGGTATCAACATTTAACCCCACGCGTACGGCTGAGCTTGAAACCCGGATTAGGAAATAAATCCCGCTGTACCCAGAAACAATCTGCCCTGGATGATTTATTAACATCCCCTTCTACCGTACGGACGGTTCGAAAAGCACCCGGAAATAACAGGCAACACATAAATCCAGAGATATGGGCAGTTTTAAGCCCCCCCTTGCATCCCGATGGAAAATGACTTGCGTGTTCAAACGAGAGGTCTCGTGGACAAGAACCCGAATAAACACAATCGCCGTTCAATCCGTTTGCGTGGATTTGATTATTCCAGTGTGGGAGCTTATTTCGTAACCATTTGTACCCACAAACACAAATGTGTTTTTGGTGAAGTCATTAATAGTCAAATGGTGTTAAATGACGCCGGAATGATGGTTCAGGAAGTGTGGGACCAAATCCGAGGAAATTATACTGGTGTTGAAACCGACGAGTTTGTGATCATGCCGAATCATATTCATGGGATTATTGTTTTGGTAGGGGCGGCCCCCCGTGGCCGCCCTGATGGTTATCATGCCTGCGCCGAAAATGAATATGGCGCAACTGGGCAACCACAGGGGGTTGCCCCTACTCTATCATTGCCGGATGTGGTGCTCCGTTTTAAAACTATGACAACAAAACGATATGCTGACAGCGTTAAAGAATATGGATGGCCTTCATTTCCGGGAAAATTGTGGCAACGGAATTATTATGAACACATCATCCGCAACGAAATCGAATGGAAACATCTCCGTGAATACATTATCAACAATCCTGTGAAATGGGAGTGTGATCGGAATCATCCATCTGTTTGGGAACATACATGGTAAATTCAGGGCGGCCACGGGGGGCCGCCCCTACAAATGAACATGGGATATTGATCGATCTCGTCAGGGCAAAATGTTTCTCGCTCCTGCAGGATTTATTGCCTGGGACGGGTCTGAATCCCGCCCGTACGCCTGGGGTTATATGTTGGTGGCAATTTCAGGGCGGCCACGGGGGGCCGCCCCTACATATGAGGGTTACGATTGGTTACAATTTCCGAAAGGCGATAAATTGCCAGACCGTGCATACGGCTGGAATTATTGCTGATCATAATTTCAAGGCGGCCACGGGGGGCCGCCCCTACGGTTGGGGGCTACGAGTTTATCTTCTCTTGCAGGTTATTCCAGAGTTGGCGGATGTCTTCCGCTGCCGGGCCGCCCTCGTCGATGACGGTGTGACCGCGCACCTGGGCGCGGGTCATGGCGGCGTCAAAGGCGATTCGCCCCAGGGATGCCACACCCTGGGCGCGGGCGCTGTCTTCAATGCGTTGCGTGATTTGCGGGTTGATGTCCCACTTGTTGACGCACAGGGCCGCGGGAATATTGAAATGGCGGGTCAGGCCCAGCACGCGGTCCAGGTCGTGTTCGCCCGACACCGTGGGTTCCACCACCACCAGCACCAGGGTGGTGCCGGTCACGGTGGCGATCACGGGGCAGCCGATTCCCGGCGGACCGTCGACCAGGATCAGGGAACGCCCGGAAGAGCGCGCCTCAGCCCGGGCGGATTCGCGTACCTGGGAAACCAGTTTGCCCGAGTTCTCCGCCCCCGGTTTCAGGCGGGCATGCACCATGGGTCCGGTGCGGGCGTGCGAGATATTCCACTCGCCGCAATGGCTGTCGGGAAAATCGATGGCCTGGACCGGACAGAAGCGCACGCAGACACCGCAGCCTTCGCACGCTGCCGGGTCTACCCGAAATACCTGCCGGCCGTCTTTGGCCGTGACTTCGTCTATGGCTTCGTAGCGGCAGTAGTCCTTGCACAGCCCGCAGCCGCGGCAGTCCAGTTCACGGATCACGGCTTCGTGTCCGCTGATGAATTCATGGCGTTGCCGCACCTCGGGCGCCAGTACCAGGTGCAGATCGGCCGCGTCCACGTCACAGTCGGCCACCACGGCGTTTTCGGCCAGGACGGCCAGCGCGGCGGTGATACTGGTTTTGCCGGTTCCGCCTTTGCCGCTGATGACCGCGATTTCCACGGGCTTGCCTGTATCGGGACTCATGATTCTTCTCCGCTTGCATTCAGGATTTC
This sequence comes from Candidatus Aminicenantota bacterium, assembly GCA_016926835.1. Taxonomy (GTDB): domain Bacteria; phylum Acidobacteriota; class Aminicenantia; order UBA2199; family UBA2199; genus UBA876. The sequence goes on from JAFGNX010000137.1 coordinate 2,458, forward strand.
CGCGATGCGCTGTTCCAGGTTGATGAATGCGTCCCGGTACTGGGGCAAAGCGTCCACCAGCAGTTCGCCGCGGGAATAGGCCTCGGCAATGGCACGATCTTCGGGAATCCGCGCCAACAGGGGGGCCCCGTGGCGGTGACATACTTCTTCCACGGTGTCATCGCCTTCGCCGCTGCGGTTGATCACCACGCCGAACGGCAGGTTCATGGCGGCCAGGGTTTCCGCGGCCAAGCCCAGGTCGTGGACGCCGAACGGAGTGGGTTCCGTTACCAGAACCACCAGGTCGGCGCCGCGCACCGCGGCCGCAAACGGACAGGCGGTTCCGGGCGGCGCGTCCACGATTACCGTTCCCTCCACCGCCTGCGCTTTCGCGGCACGGATCACCGGCGGGGATAAGGCCTCCCCCACGTTCATGCGCCCGGTGATCACCGTGATGTTATCAGTCGCTTTGCCGCGGCTGACTTCACCGATGACCCGGTCCACTTCCGTGATGGCGCCTTCGGGGCACACCCGAGTGCAGCCGCCGCAGCCATGACACAACTCGTTAAACACCACGATTTTTGTCTGCATGTCACCCAGGGCGTTGTATTCGCAGAAACGGGCGCATTCACCGCAGACAGTGCACAAATCGGTATTAATTTTGGGAACGGGGATGCCCACCGGCTCGGTCTGTAAATCCCTGGGAGAAAGAAAGAGGTGCACATTGGGTTCTTCCACGTCACAGTCCATCACCGTGACCGGCCCGGGCATGACCCGAGCCAAATTCACGGCAATCGTGGTCTTGCCCGTGCCGCCCTTTCCGGACGCCACGGCGATGCGACTCACCAGTGGCCCCGGACGTCGGCATCATCTGCCGGCGTCAGTTCACCTTTGTGGAATTGCTCAAGCGCGTGGCGCACGGTTCCGGTGGCGCCGGTGTAGATCTTGATATTTGCCGCCTGCATGGCACTGAACGCGTTGGGGCCGCAATGACCGCTGATCAGGGCGGATACGCCCAGGCGGGCTGCGGTCTGAGCAGCCTGGACGCCGGCCCCCTGGGCCGCGCCGCGGCCGGCACCGTTATCTACCGCTTCAACCACTTCACCTTTGTCCGTATCCACAACCAGAAAAAAAGCCGCCCGGCCGAAGCGGGGGTCCACGTTGGCGTCCAGGTCTTTTCCCTCTGCCGTAATCAGTACTTTCATGTTACTGCCTCCATTATGCGTTTATACCACTTCATGGCGGAGGGGAAAACCCTCCGCCGCCTATTCCGCTTCCTTCTGGTCGGTATCCATGGCATCCATGCGCCGGCGCAAGGCCTCCAGCTCGGACTCCAACTGGCGCGTGCGCTCCTGCAGCCATTGCTTTTCATTGGCTGTTGAGGGCGCCGGGGCCACATCCTGGGGCATAAAGGCGGGTCCATAGCCGTAACCCCAGCCGCGGTTGCGGAAGCCAAAGCCACCGCCGCGTCGTCCTCCGAAAAATCCGCCGCCCCAACCGCCGAAGCGATTGGACCAGCCCGGGCGATTCCAGCCGCCGCAGAATCCGGCTCCACGGCCGGTCATGGGTCCCATTCCATTCGGTCCTGTTCTGTCTCCTCCTGGCATTGTCAGCCTCCTTTTCTCTAATTCAGGAACGCCACCTGCCCCGGCCGCCGCGTTGACGGCGGCGCATGCCGCATCCGGGCATGCGGAAATCATCCCGCTCCAGGCGCCCTTGCAGCCAGGCATCCACAACACCCTCCACGCCGCCGGCCACAAAGGGGATCACGTGGATCCCGGCCGCGACGGCCTGGTGTTGCAACTGCCTTGAAACGGCTCCGCAAATCAGCGTCGTCACGTTCAACGCCCGCAGACGGGGAACCCGTTCCCACGGGTCCACATCGTCCAGAAACACTTCCCGGCTTGACATCACCCGTCCTTCTTCCACCTTTGACAGGAGCAAGCAACGACTGACGTCAAACAGGGGCGCGACGCGTCCCTGCCAAACACTAACAGCCAGGTTCATGCGGCATTCCTTTTGGGTCCGCGGCGGGCGACTTCTGCCACCTTTTCCGCAGACATTCTTTAGAAGCATTTGTCATGCCAGGTATCTTCGGCATGTTCATTCCAGATGGTAACAACCGATATTTCTACATTTCAGCGGTTTTTTCGCAATCGCACCGGGATCAGTTATGTTGCTGTTTTGCAACATTAATCTGGCGTATTTGTTGCCGTATTGCATCATTCAGCTTTATTCGCCCGTTCTTTGTGAATTCCCAGTTTCCGCATCTTGCGAAACAGGGTGGAACGGTGAATGCCCAGCTCGGCCGCGGCGGCGCCCCGGTTCCAGTTGTGTTGTTCCAGGCAGGCGCGTATGGTCGCCGCTTCCACGCTGCGGCGTGTATGCGTGATGGTTTGTCCCAGTCCGGAACGGATGGGTTCATGGGGCCGAATTTCGCCGGGAAGATGCTCGGGCAGGATCATTCCCTGCCGGCACAAGACAAACGCGCGTTCAACCGTGTTTTCCAGTTCACGCACGTTTCCCGGCCAATGATATCCCATCAGCAGGGCCTGGGCGTCGGGATGGACTCCCTGGAGATGTCTGCCCTGGGTGTGGTTGAAACGGCGCACGAACCATTCGGTCAGCAGCGGAATGTCCTCCCGCCGTTCCCGGAGGGGGGGGATTTGAACGGGGACCACGTGGATGCGGTAGTAGAGGTCGCTGCGGAAACGTCCCTGCTCAACCGCCTGTTCCAGGTTGCGGTGGGTGGCGGCAATGATGCGCACATCGGCTTTACGTGGCCGGTGATCTCCCAGGGGTTCGTAAGTGTGATCCTGGAGCAGGCGCAGAAGTTTCACCTGCACCGCGGCGGACAGGTCTCCGATTTCATCCAGGAAGAGGGTTCCCCCTTCCGCGGCGGCCACTTTTCCCGAACGGTCCTTTGCGGCCCCGGTAAACGCGCCGGCGCGGTAGCCGAACAATTCCGCTTCCAGCAGGGTGTCCGGTAAGGCGGCGCAGTTCAGGGCCACGAAGGGCCCGTTTTTGCGCGGGCCCAGGTGGTGGATGGTCCGTGCCGCCACCTCTTTACCGGTACCGGTTTCCCCCAGTATGAGCACGGTTGAGGCGGAATCCGCCACCGCCGGCAGGATGTCCATGACCTTGCGCATGGCTTTTGAACGCCCGATCATGTCGCCCATGCGAAAACGGTGCTGCAGTTCATTGCGCAACCCGTCCAGTTCGCTGAGGTCACGGAATGTTTCCGCTCCCCCGCACACGCGCCCGTCGCGGTTGCGCAACACGGCGGTAGTAACGCTTACGGGAATGCGACGCCCCTCCGCGTCGACGATGAATCCGGAACGTTGGACAACGGGCTGTCCGGATTCCAGGGTTTCTCTAAGCGCGCAGTGTGTCTCGCACATGCTGGAGCGAAACACTTCGTGGCAGAAGCGCCCCATGGCCTCCCGGCGCGGGATGCCGGTGATCCGCTCCGCCGCGGCGTTGAACCAGGTGATGCGCCAATCCTTGTCTACGGTAAACACGCCGTCGGAAATGCTTTCCAGGATGGCGCGGTAAAAAGCGGCGGGCGGTTCAGCGGCAGGATTTGTACTCACATTTTAATGTACCACCAATGTTGCCAAAATGCAACATCCAAACTAAAACTGGGGACGGTGCTTGTAAACGTGTAAATACGGATTTTTGGATAATCAGAGTTGGAAAGTTGAAATACCCTTTCGGGCATAAAAGGGAAGAGGTTA
>JAFGNX010000138.1 GCA_016926835.1 Candidatus Aminicenantota bacterium
CATCCCGGATCGCTGTATGTCACCGGACATGCGTGGCGCATGCAAGTGGCCGAGGTTTCCATTCCCGCGCCGGAATTTCCGCGAAATCGGGATCCCGGTTCATTGCCGGTGGCTGAAACCCTCCAACCATTTCACGCGGTTTTAGAGCGGCTGACAGATGTGCAAAGTATGGAAATCCTGAGGGCCGGGCTGGAATTTACTCCCAGAGGAGCGGGCGGGTCAACTGATCGTCTTTTTTTCTGTTGGGCGGAACACTTCCAGGACGACGGCCCTTCCCATGGCAGTTGTGATCCCGATTTGTCCGTTCCCGATACCGCCGGTCCCTGGCAAGTCGGTCAAATGAACATCTACGCGGTCAACGATTACCTTTTTTCGATTCCCCGGCAATGGTCGGCCCGTTATGTGCCCGGAAAAATCCTGGCCACGGGACGGTTCCGCGACGGCGGATGGTCCGGCCAGGGACCGTCTTTGATCGCCCTGAACCCAGGAGACACCGATAATCCACCGGCTGCGGGCGCGCAACTGAACCATCTGCCTCTCATTTTGTACGACTCAAGCGAGACCGGCGGTGATTCATCTCATACCATGGAGGGTTATCACCATTCAGATGAATGGACAGGTGGCGCCTGGATTGACTGCTCTCCGTTCCAGGCGATTGTTTTCGTGGGCACAAAGGGCCGGGGAAATTGCTGGTACGGGGACAGCGATGGGCCCTGCCTGGATTGTCGCGGGGAACGGGGGTGGTGGAGTGATCGCTTTGAGGGAGGCATCCTTTTTTACGATCCGGATGAACTTCAAGCCGTAGCCCGCGGCGAAGCCGCGCCCCATGATCCCCAACCCTACGCCTTCATGGTGGTGGACGACGTGTTGCTCCATGTTCGTTCCGCACAGCAATGGCATCATCTCGGGCCTTGCGCATGGGACTCGATCCGCGGAATCCTGTATGTCTCGGAACCCATGGCCGACAACGCGCGCAGCATCATTCATGCCTGGAAAATCAGATAAAGTGGAACCGAATTTTTTCCCCCACGTATAATGGCTGAATCCCATTTCACAGGAGGCAGGGGAATGTCCAGACAGCACCGTCGCCAATTTTTCAAAAACAGCGCTTTCGGTATTATGGGTGCAGCGGCCGCACCTGTATTGGGTGTGCGACTGAATGAATGGCCGGCCGCAGATGAAGGTCCGGCCATATCGCCGCGCATCCGCGAGTATCGTCCCCTGGGAAAAACGGGATTCAAGGTTTCCGATATCAGCGCCGGTTTCGTTAACAACGAGGCGGTTCTGAACGCCCTGCTGGATGCCGGAGTGAACTACATCGATTCAGCGGAAAGTTACAACAACGAGACGCTGATCGGAAATGTATTGAAAAATCTTGATCGCAGCAAATACTTTGTGACCACGAAGCTGGAATTCAAAAAGGACCTGAGCCAAAAGGGATTTTATGATCGTGCCCGCAAATGCCTGGAGCGTCTGCAGATGGATTACGTGGACTGTCTCATGATCCACAGTTGTGAAACCGTCGAAGCTGTCGGGACACCGGGCTTCCACGCCGCCATGGAACAATTGAAAAAAGAGGGAAGGCTCCGGCATGTGGGCCTTTCCAATCACGGCAGCAACCACGCCCTGGTTTCAAAAGACTCCATGCAGGACATCTGCCTGGCCGCCATTAAAGACGGACGTTTCGACGTTCTGCTGCTGGCCTATAATTTCGCCCAGGAAGACAACGGCGCCCGGGTACTGGAAGCGTGTCATGCTCATGATGTCGGTGCCACCTTGATGAAAGTCAACCCGTATGGGAACTACCATCGCCTGAAAGAATACCTGGGAAAAGCCGAAAAGGAGGGGAAAAAAGTTCATCCGTCCTACCGGGAAATGTACGAAAAATTCAAGGCCAAGACAGAAAAAGCCAGTGACTTTTTTAACCGCTACCAGCTGAAAGGGGCGGCGGAGATTCGGGCGGCTGCAATCCGTTTCTGTCTGAACAACCCAAATGTGTCAACGGTTTGCCGCTCTTTTCGCAATTTTGAGGACGTGGATACCCTGGTCGCACTTTCCGGAACCCGGCTCAGATTGCCGGATCTTCGTGCGATCCGGGCTTTCAAGCAGGATCTCTCTCCCTTCTATTGCCACCATGGCTGCAATCAATGCGAGAGCAGTTGCCCCCAACAGGTTCCGGTCAACACTGTATTGCGATACTTTCACTATTACGCGGCTGAAGAACGCCAGAAGTACGCCATGAAATGTTATGCGCAACTGAAAGGCACAAGCGCGGCGGTTTGCGCGGATTGTGAGGGCCATTGTGAACAAGTCTGCCCACATGGTGTCTCGACTCGCTCAATGCTGGCCCTGGCTCACAACAAGCTTTCACTCTTTGCTTGAATCCGGGGCGCGACCACGACGAGTTGACTTTCCGGTATACACGGTGTAGACAAACACCGCGATGACGTGTTGACCGAGCGGGGAGAACATGAGGGTTTTTCTAACGGGCGCCACCGGCTATATCGGCAAGCGTCTGCTGCCCGTTCTTTTGCGGGACGGGCACCAGGTGGTCTGCTGCGTTCGTGATCGGCGCCGTTTTCGCATTCCCCTGCAGTTCGCCGGTCAATACCGGGTGTGTGAAGTGGATTTTTCCCGCCCGGTTGCTCTGCCACCGGAAGTGGAAGAACTGGATGTGGCTTTCTACCTGATCCACTCCATGTCCGCCTCCATTAGAAGTTTTGATAAACTGGAAGCGGATACGGCGCGAAATTTCGTGGCCGTTATGGACCAGGCAGGTGTCAAGCAGATTGTCTTCCTGAGTGGTATCTGTGGAGATGGCCCCATGTCGGCCCATATGCGTTCCAGGCGCAATGTGGAATCCATCCTTCGTACCGCCGGGGCTCCCGTAACCGTATTGCGCGCCGGGATCGTGGTGGGATCGGGCAGTGCCTCTTTTGAAATCATCCGTGACCTGGTGGAAAAACTACCGCTGATGATCGCGCCGCGCTGGCTGCGATCCCTTTGTCAGCCGATCGCCATCCGGGATGTGATCAGTTGCCTGACCGGGGTCATGGGACGCCGGGAGACCATGGGCGAAACGTTTGACATCGGAGGCCCCGACCTGTTGACTTACAAGCAGATGCTGCTGGAGTATGCCCGGGTGCGGGGATTGAAGCGGGTGATTGTCACCCTGCCCTTTATGACTCCGCGCCTGTCATCGTTCTGGCTTTACTTTATCACGTCCACCCCCTACAAACTGGCGGTAAATCTTGTCGACAGCATGAAAGCCGATGCCGTCAGCGCAGACTGTCGCCTGCAGCGCATGCTGGGTCAACACCCCCTGGATTACACCGCCGCCATTGCGGCGGCTTTCCAGGTGATCGCCCAGAATGCCGTAATATCGAGTTGGAAGGACGCCCTGATTTCCAGTTCCGCATTGGACCAGTTGACCGACTTTGCCCGCGTGCCCACCCATGGATGTTTGTCCAATGTGCAGCGTGTTCGGCTGGATCCGGCTGACTGGAAACGGGTACGGGATAACATCTGGGCCATCGGCGGGGCGCGTGGCTGGTATTTTGCGAACCGCTTATGGGCCCTGCGCGGGTTCCTTGATCGCCTGGCGGGCGGCGTGGGTCTGAGACGGGGCCGGACACGGCCGGATACGTTGCACACCGGTGACGCGCTTGACTTCTGGCGCGTGGTGGTTGCCGACCAGGCCCGGGGACGACTGATGCTGTACGCGGAAATGAAGCTCCCCGGAGAAGCCTGGCTGGAGTTTGACATGTCGCGCGATGGGAACCAGGCAATGCTGGTTCAAACCGCGACTTTCCGTCCCAGCGGTATCATGGGGCGACTGTACTGGTATCTTTTGTGGCCCGTGCACGTACTGGTTTTTCGCGGCATGGCCCGGCGCATTACCGAATTCGGCAAAGAGCAAATCCGGGTCACCGGTTAGAGAGGTAGCAGTGCCTCCACCAGGCCCACCAGGAACCCCAGTATCGCGCCGGAAAAAAGGATAAAGCGGATCTCCGGGCCGGAAGCCTGTCGGATAATCCGCTCCAGTTGGGAAAGGTCGGTGGCGGTGATCTTGTCCACCATGATCTTTTCCAGGTCCGCGTCGTTCAGGGCAAGTTCAAGGATCTCTTCTTTCACGTAACCATCACCGTCGAACACGTAATGGTAGGTGAGTTCGCGAAGTCCACGTGAAAGCACGCGCCGAGCCAGCCGCGGCATGAGCGAGAGCTGACGGTCAACCAACCGGTCAATGCTGCGGCGCGCCTTGTTCCGATCCACCAGGCGGCGGATCTCTTTGGTGTTGAGCAGATGAGTGCGGACGATCTGCGCCGTGTTGCGGGCAATTTCGGCTTTGCGTTTTTCCAGTAGTCCCTGGATACCCAGAATTCGCCTGCGGGGGCGAAACAGCAGGGTGATGGCAAGCCAGTTGGTCAGATAACCCAGCAAAGCGCCAAGCAATGGGAAAATCAGAAGCCGCGGCCAATGGATCATGATTATTTCTTTTCCGTCCCGTTCAGGATATGTTTCCACTATATCACAAGCCCGGGATGGGTTGAAAGACGGTTTGCGGGGCTTGACTTCCTTGGTTTTGCCGGGGCATGATAGAGATCCATGAACAACGCTCCCGCCTCCAGTCCCAGTCGTGTTTTTCGTCCCTTGTGGATCTCCCTGGCCGGAATCGCGGCGGTACTGATCATTCTGACGCTGCCATTCTGGTTCTTTGAATTGGACATTGCCTTTCAATCAATGTTTTTTCGCCGGGGATGGTTTCTGGAAAACAACCCGGTGGTCCGCTTTCTGTACCGTTGGGGAACCCTTCCGGGACTGTTGCTGGCTTGCGCGGCCTCGTTGTCCCTGCTCTGGAGCCGGTTGAAAGTGCGGAACCAGATATGGCGGAGAGCCGCCGCGGCTTTGTTGTTGACTTTTTTTCTGGGACCGGGTCTGTTGATCAACGGCATATCCAAAAAGTACACGGGGCGTCCGAGGCCCCGGGAAATCGCAGAATTCGGCGGTAATTGGGAATACCGTCATGTGTTTGAGTTCGGGGTTCCCGGGCGAGGGCATTCCTTTCCAGCCGGTCATCCTTCCACGGGATTTCTTTTGTTTTCGCTTTACTATTCGTTCCGGTACCGAAACCGCCGTAGGGCCCGGGCATGGCTGCTTGCGGGATGTGTTTACGGTGGCATTATGGGCATGGGAAGGATCGTTCAGGGGGCGCATTTTCTGTCCGATGTCATCTGGTCCGGGGGAATGACCTTGGCGGCTGCGCGCATCGCCCATGCCTGGACCGGGGGAGACCACCCCGAAAGGGCGTGGATTCACCACGGGTTGAGATTAAACCGTTCCACGCGGCTGGTAACCGGCGCGGTTTTGCTGGCCGTGTTGATTCTGGGCATACTGGCCGCGACCCCTTATAACCTTCGCTCGTATTTCTCCATGCAGTCCGAGCAACGCCTGGTCCTGGACATGGAGGTGGCCAATGTGCGTATCGTCAGTAATGAAAACGCGGATGCGGGAATCTATTTGCAGGCACGGGGCTTTGCACCTCCCTTTAGCCGTTACCGGGCGCGATGGGCCGTTCACGACGGAGATGCGGTGTTGCGAATGCACCGGCATGGATTTTTCTTTGAGCTGAACACAGAGGTGAAGGTGATCCTTCCTCGTAGTTTCCGGGGTGAACTGTTGGTACGCTGTCGTCGGGGAGAAGTGGATATCCGGCATGTGCCCGGGGATGGTCGCACGTTTGTGGAAACCGGTTCCGGACGGATTACCTGGAGGGGCGGGAACACCCCCCGGAGGGTGTTGTTGCGCAACCGCGGTGGCGATGTCCGGATACCGGATTCTGATGGTTACAGGCAATTGATGGTTGAAGCCCTGAAAGGGCCGGTCCGGCTACCGTTATCATTTCGGGAAGATGAAAGATTCCTGCTGAACCCAAAGGGCGAACAAACGATGCGCTACGGTCGATGGAACGGGAGCGCGACGGTTTTCATTGACGCGCGCTCCATTCTCTTCAATGATCCGGAAAATCAATAGGATTATATCAGGATCTGCCGGCTGTCAAGTCCTGATTTAAATTTGACACATTTCCTCCCTGACTCCTGTCACCTTCTCCAACTTTTCAACTTTATTAATCCGTAACGGGCAGGTGGATCAGCACGTAGGGATCGGAAGCGCCTTCGGGAGGGTATTGTTCAAAAACCGGCGCCTCAGGATCCCGGGTTTCTCCGCTTTCCGGCAGCCAGTTTTCGAGGATCGCATGGTAAACAGAACCCACTTCTCGCGGCAGGCAGCGGAACACGGCGTAACGCGCGGCGGGAATTTCTCGAACCATCAGACCGGCCGGGGTTGTGTACGCTTTGCGAACCGCCATGCCGGCGTGGTAATCGATTCCTTGTCCTCCATTAACAGGAAAACGGACACCGTAATAGGAACGGTCCATGCTGAGGGGAAAAACCTGGTCATGATAGGATTCGAACTGGCGCCATATCTGTTCAATGGCTTCATCGAGGGAATTGCCGCGGAAAACCCGTCTGACGATTCCCATCACCAGGAATGCCGGTCGCCGGAACCAAGTAACTTCCATGATATCTCTCCCTGCCGTCCGGTTCCTCTCCTTGTGGGGGGGTGAACCATACCGCATTTTACTCCCGCGATAAAGAAAATTCCAATTCCTCTGTATAACCGGATTCGGTAATGTTGTGGAATTCGTGCCTCAATTCTGATAACATGAATCGCGGTTCCGTTTTACCGCGGGGCCTCACGACATGGAATTCACCGCCGGGGAGCGAAACGATCATCCGTACCGGCACGAGGAAAGGAGGTGTGATGTCGCATATCGGTTCCTATGAAGAGAGGGTAAAAAACTTTGACTGGTCCCTGGCGGAAAAGGAATTGGAATATTCCAAGGGTGGCCTGCTGAACATCGGCTGGTATTGCTCCGACCGCATCTGCAACATGGGCAAGGGCGACAAAACGGCCCTGATCTGGGAAGGTCTGGGTGGAGTAGAAAAGCGGTACACGTTTCACGATGTCCGCCGGGCCAGCAACACGATCGGTGCTTTCCTGCGCAGCCTGGGTTTCCAGGCGGAAGACCGGGTCTGCCTGTTCATGGACAAGATCCCTGAACTGTACCTGAGTTTCCTCGGGGTGTTGAAAATCGGAGCCATCGCCCAGCCGCTCTTTTCCGCATTCGGAGATGAATCGCTGCATGTCCGCCTGGACAATGCGGAAGCCTCGGCCATCATTACCCAGCGCAAACACGTGGGAAAGGTTCGCAAGATCCTGGACAAGATGCCCTACCTGAAACACATCATTATCGTGGATCACGACGGGAAAAAGGAGCTGCGCGAAAGGGAGACGGTATTTTCGCTGGAGAAAGCGGATCCCGTCGAAGAACTGGAGATTCATCCCACCCGGGCGGAATCACCATCGGTGCTTCACTATACTTCGGGGACCACCGGACAGCCAAAGGGTGTCAAGCATGTGCATTACTCTCTTATTTCCCAGTACCTGACCACCAAGTGGGTGCTTGACCTGCGGAATGACGATGTGTACTGGTGCACCGCGGACCCGGGTTGGGTGACGGGAACATCCTACGGCATTATCGGACCGTGGAGCCTGGGTGTTACCCAATGTGTGCTGGATACGGGCTTCAACCCGGAATCCTGGTACCGTTTCATTGAAAAAAACCGCATTACCGTCTGGTACTCGGCACCCACGGCAATCCGTTCGTTGATGAAGGCCGGCGAGGAAATCATCAGGAAGTACGACCTGTCCAGCCTGCGCCATCTGGCATCCGTGGGCGAGCCGTTGAATGCCGAAGCCGTTGTTTGGTCCGAGCGGGTGTTCGGTCTGCCTTTCCACGATACGTACTGGCAAACTGAAACGGGATCAATGATGCTCACCAACTTTCCCGGCATGAAAATCAAACCGGGCTCCATGGGAAAGCCGTTCCCGGGGATCACAGCCACCGTGCTGGATCCCGATACTTTTGAGGAAGTTGAGGAGAACGGCCGCCCCGGGTTGATCGGTTTCAAACCCGGCTGGCCGGCCATGATGCGCACCTATTGGAAAAACGAAGCCACGTACCGGCAAAAGTTTCAAAATGGCTGGTATATTCCCGGCGATCGTGCCACCATTGACGCGGACGGCTATTTCTGGTTCATCGGCCGTGATGATGACGTCATCAATACGGGCGGACATCTGGTCAGCCCTTTTGAAGTGGAATCCGCCCTGTTGGAGCACGAAGCCGTGGCCGAGTCCGCGGTAGTGGCCAAGCCCGATGACGTGAACATGGAAGTGGTCAAGGCGTTTATCACCTTGAAACCGGGTTATGAGCCCGGACCGGACCTGGAGCTCAAGATCATGAACTTCATCCGCAAGAAGCTGTCCCCGTTGGCGATGCCCCAGGAGATCGAGTATGTGGACTCATTGCCCAAAACCCGAAGCGGCAAGATCATGCGCCGTTTGCTTCACGCCAGGGAGTGGGGTGAAGAGATCGGTGATACATCAACCCTGGAAGACGACTGATCCGCCCCCGGGGCGGGATCGTCTGGATAATCCAAATTACAAAGGAGAAGAAAGATGGCGGAAATGAAAGACATCGTTCTGGAATATGTGCGGGAAGAGTACATGGAAGATGAAGATGAAGAATTGAATTACGATACTCCCTTGATTTCGGGAGGCATCGTGGATTCCTTTTCCATGGTTTCTCTGAAGCGATTCCTGGAAAACAAGTACAACATTCAGATTCCCGATGAAAAGGCCACTCCGGAAGCGTTTGATACGGTTAACTCGATTGTGGCCCTGGTTCAGGAATACATCAAGTAACGGGGGGACAAATGGCTTACAGTGACAGAGTCAGGGGAGTCTTTGGTTCGCAATTGGATGAGATCCGTGAAAAGGGACTGTTCAAACAGGAACGGTTCATCCATTCAGCGCAGGCGGCGGACATCGAAGTGGAGTTTCCCTCGGGAGCGGACGTACGCAAGGTGATCAACATCTGCGCCAACAACTACCTGGGACTATCCAGCCATCCCGATGTGGTGAAAGCGGCTCACGAGGGATTGGACAGCCGGGGGTACGGCATGTCGTCCGTGCGCTTTATCTGTGGCACCCAAGATATTCATCGCCAACTGGAAAACAAGATGACCGAATTCCTGGGAACGGAAGACACCATCCTGTTTCCCTCCTGCATGGACGCCAATGCCGGTGTGTTTGAGGCTGTGCTCACCAGTGATGATGTCATGATTTCCGACCGACTGGTACACGCATCCATTATCGACGGTATGCGCTTGTGCAGCGCTCAGCACGACACATTCAAGCACTCCAACGTAGAGCACCTGGAAAAGAAGTTGCAGCTGCACGCGGATAAGCGCTTGAAATTGGTGATTAACGACGGAGTCTATTCCATGGACGGCGATGCCGCCAGACTGGATGAGATCGCCGAACTGTGTGAGAAGTACGATGCCATGCTCTTTGTGGATGATTCTCATGCTTCCGGATTTATCGGCAAGACCGGCCGGGGCACGCACGAAAAGTGCGGCGTAATGGGCAAAGTGGATATCATTACCACAACTTTCGGCAAGGCGCTGGGCGGAGCTTCGGGCGGCTGCGTGTCCGGTCGCAAAGAGATCGTGGAGATGTGCCGCCAGAAAGCGCGTCCTTACCTGTTTTCCAATACCATCGCTCCGGTTGTGGTTTCCGGCGTACTGAAGGTTCTGGACATTCTCTCGGCCAGCACGGAGCGCCGGGACAAACTGGAAGCCAACACCGCCTATTGGCGCAAAGGCCTGACGGAAGCCGGTTTCGTGCTCAAGGAAGGAGACACGCCCATCGTGCCCGTAATGCTTTTCAACGCCAAACTGGCCCAGGACTTTTCCCGGGACCTCTACGAAGAAGGCATTTACGCCATCGGTTTCTTTTTCCCGGTGGTACCCAATGGCCAGGCTCGCATCCGCACCCAGATCTCTGCGGGACACGAAATTAACCACCTCGACAAGGCCCTGGACGCGTTCCGCAAAGTGGGAAAGAAACACGGTATCCTGGGGCTGAGCAAAGGGGAAATCATCGACAAATACGGTCTGTAGGTCAGGAGCGGGCACGCTCCTGGAAAAGAGTATCCGGAAAATGATGTGGAACTGGTGGTGAGACCCGGAGAGGCGGCCATGCGATCGAGGAGAGGGGTCTGGTTTGTTGCCGGTGTGCTGGCGGCATCGACGCTGCTTGGCCCCGGGATGAATGCCAGTCCGCTTGAATGGGAATTGAGCCTGGTTTCCCGTTACATCTGGCGCGGGTTCGACCTCAATCCCGAGAACCGGCCGGCCCTGCAACCATCCGTGACCGTCCCCCTGGGTGGGAAAGGTTTGTCGCTCAACCTCTGGGGCAGTTTTTCAATCAGTGACCGCGACCTGGATGAAATCGACCTCACCCTGGCCTGGGATTTCTCTGTGGGGAACCGTTTCGCTGGTTCGCTGGGGTTCGTACAGTACGGCTGGTATTTTTCCAGGAACTTCACATGGCGCGAACATACCTCCCGCGAGTTCTTTGTCAGCCTGGAAGCGTCCCGGGGGAGATTGCAACCATCGTTGTCGCTCTACTGGGACGTCGCCGGCGGCAGTGGTGTCTACGCGCTGATGGGAATCTCCCATCGCGAAGAACTCTGCTGCGGACGTGAACTGGAGCTCTCCGCCTCCCTGGGGTATAACCACCGTCAATGGATTGACCAGTCGGGGTTCAGCGACTTGAATTTCGGAATTTCTCTGCCTCAACGCTTCTACCGGGTCACAGTCGTCCCCTCTGCCCATCTGGCCGTTATCCTCATGGATGCCGTCAATCCCGGTACGGACCTGGAAATCTGGGGTGGGATCAGCGTTACCTGGGACCATTGAAAACAGACCTGCCCAGTCAGCGCGGACTCCGGGAGAATCGGGTTAATGAAAACGAAAATTTTCAGGAATGCGATCGAAGTCTTGTGACCCCGGATAATATACGGTAGAGTGCTTTCATGCGCCTGCGACAGGGTAGGGTTATTGACCGCCGGCCGGGAGGGAATCGTTCATGCAGATCCGCTTGATTGTAATCGCATTGTATATCGTTCTGATCGTCGCGGCAGGCATTATGGGAATGCTCCGGACCCGTTCTTTTACAGATTTCTTTCTGGGCGGAGGCAGGATCGGCCCCTGGATGTCCGCCTTTTCATATGGCACCGCCTACTTTTCCGCGGTCATATTTATCGGTTTTGCCGGCAATGTCGGATGGAATTTCGGTTTGTCCGGCCTGTGGATTGCACTTTTCAACGCTTTTCTCGGAGTGCTGGGAGTGTGGGCACTGATGGGCTGGAAGATCAAGGACGTATCGACCCGGCTTCAAATAACCACCATGAACGAATTCCTGGAACGGCGCTACGATTCTCCTTTCCTCAAGCTTTTCGCATCAATCGCGGTTTTCGTTTTCCTGGTTCCCTATTCTGCGGCTGTGTTCAAGGGACTTTCCTATTTATTTAAATCCAACTTCAACCTGGATTACTGGCAGGCCCTGGTATTGATGGGAGGGCTTACCGCCCTCTATATGGTCGCGGGCGGTTACAAGTCCATGGCCATGATCGATACCGTGTTCGGCATTATCATGATTTTCGGGGTACTGGTTTTGTTGATGCTGACCCTGCAAAAAGGCGGGGGATTCTCTGGAATTATCACTCAGTTGCGGGAAATCCCCGAGGTCGGCCCCCGGCTCGCCGGCGTTGTCGGTCCCCCCGGTTGGTGGCCTCTTTTTTGCCTGGTATTCCTGACCAGCGTCGCGCCATTCGCCATGCCGCAACTGATCCAGAAATTCTACGCCATTCGTGATCGGCGCGCCGTCCGCGTCGGAATGATCGCCTCTACTTTCTTCGCCGTTCTGATCGGCGGCGTGGCCTATTTCGTCGGCGCCACCACGAGGGTGTTTCTCAGCCCGGAACAGAATCCCATGGCCTTCAGCAATGGGGCTCCCCGGGTGGACATCCTCATGCCCGAACTCCTGACCCGGGTCATCCCCGCCTCTCTTTCCGTTTTAATACTGCTTTTGATCCTTTCCGCTTCCATGTCCACCCTGGCCGCCCTGGTTCTCGTCTCCAGTTCTTCATTCGCAAAGGACTTCTATGCCGGATTCATTAACAGGCAGGTGTCTGACCGCAACCTCACCCGGCTCATGCGAGTGGCCAGCAGTGGATTTATACTGATCTCGGTGCTTCTGGCTTACTTGGACCTGAAAACCATTGTGGCCATTCTGGGAATCTCATGGGGCGCGATCGGATCCACTTTTCTGGGCCCGTTTGTGTGGGGATTGTTCAGCAAACGCGCCACCCGTCTCGCCGCGAAAATCAGCGCGTTTATGGGGCTCACAACCTGCCTGGTGCTTCACTACGGTTTTCATCGTGCTTCTCCTGAAGCTGGAACCATCGGTATGATGGTGTCTCTGTTGCTTCCTCCCCTGGTGTTTCTGCTTCAGCCCGACCGGAAGAATGGGGGGGAAGATACCGCGGGTGAGTAATGATCAGGCTTTCTCTAAACAGGACCTGCTGATTGAATATGCGGGAAAAAACAGTAGTGGAAATCGCTGAATTCAACCGGTACGAGAATGTCAAATCCCAATGGCTGGAATTGAATTCTGCATACAGACAAGGTGAGTTAAGCGTTGATTACGAGCTTCACCTTGAGTTGTGGAATCGTTATAGACAATTCCGCGGTGACAAGTTGAAGATTCTGGTCGGCTCCGAGAAAGGAGTGGTGTTTGCGGTACTGCCGTTCATTCATGCCCGGCCGACTCCGGTTTCCCTACCGATATGGGTGTACGGCGAAGAGCAGATTATCGCCCGTGAGTATTTCTCGCGGCCCGATCGTATCCACCTGATGCTGGACGCTTTCCCTGTCAATGAAACCACGGATCTGAGTTGCTTTTATCTGCCTATGCAGCCGGAGAAGTTCGCAACAGCTTCCGGCCGGATCATTGACCTGAAGGCGTCTGACGAAGATTATCTGGCTTCGTTGAACAGCAAACACCGCAAAGCCATTCGACGCAACCACACCATCAATGCTGACCTGGTGGTAGAAGTCCGGCAAACCATCCATGAAGAAGGGATCCAGCCCCTTGTGCGGCAGTACCTCGAGTATTGGAAGCAAAAAAAAGCCGGCCTTCCCGCTGAAGATGTCATCGACAGCCGGGAAAAGCTCAATATGGATCTGGATATTCTGCGCCGGGCGCAGCGGTTGAGAAAATTGATCTCTTTGTACGTTTACCTGGAAAAGCGGCTGGTGGCGGTGAATTTCGCCGTCCGTCGCGGGGCCGACCGGGTTGACGATTATCTCACGCTACGGGATACCGGTTCGGCTTTTTACGAGCGCGGACTCGGCAATTTCTGTGTCTGGAAAAACATGCAGGTATGCCGCTCCAGGGGAATCCGTTACTATGATCTCAGTGATTTTCCCGGTGAGTACAAGAACAAGTTCGTCAATACCGAACAGTTTTATTATTATTTTCCCGGCGGGTCCAGGTTGGACCATAAATCCAGAGCGCAATCGAAAAGCAAGCGCGAACACAATCGAGAGGTGGGCAATGGCTTTCAGGGTTAAATCGATCACGTCATTCGGGGATCTCAAGGGATTGCTCGTTATCCATGACGCCACCTGGGATAAATCCACCGGTATCCTGGATCTGCTGCGCAGCAGCACCAGTTGTTACCTGGTTGTTGACGATAGCGAAAAAGTCTGCGCCTACGCGTTCATCGAAGTGGATGCCGGCGCAGGTGGATTTGCTGAACTGAACGACATCGCCGTTGATCCTGAATACCGGGGCCGGGGGTTGGGTCGCCTGTTGATGCAGCGGATCATGCACGATTTTGGCTGGGTGAAGTTGTTGGCCAGTGCGTCAAAGCCGGAGCTTCTGGACTTCTACAAGGATATGGGTTTTCACCAAGAAGGGGTTTTCGAAAACTATTACGGGGTTGATGAGGACGCGATCCGATTTTCCTGGAAGAAATCCAACGCGTAAAACAGCTTTCCCGCGTGATGAGCCAATGGCGGTAAGTGAGTTACCCCATCCGCGGCATCCGGATTGCCTTTCTCTGGAAAACAAGCATGCGGTTTGTCCGGAGCTGTTGCTGACTGCGGCGGGATATGCACCCAATGCCCGCCTCGAAGACCGGCTAATCCTCTAAAAGTTTCAGAATGCGTTCTAACAGCGCCGGGTCATCGGGGAATTGCCCGGCCGCGGGCAAGCGTTTCAGCAGTTCACCCCAGTTGGGATTGCGGGCAAAGACCTTGCGGAATAGGGGAAGGCTCTCTTCCACTTTGCCGGAAGCGGCCAACAGGGTGGCGGGCCAAAACATCAACTCCGGATTGTCCGGGTAAATCTTCATGGCCCGGGAATAGGACTCAAGGGCCAGATCAAGTTTTTTTTCAGCCAGGTATTCGTCTCCCTGGTTCATATGGCGGTATGCCTTGGCAATACGGATCAGGCGTCCCAGCTCCTCCAGGGGTTGGGGATGGTCTTCCACGCGCAGATCAAATAACCGGCCTTTCCAGGGCACTCCAGATGATTCTTTGGCAACCACGATGATGGCCGCGGACTGTTTGCCGCGAATATCGCCTTTTTCCGCCTGGGCCGCCTCCAACGCCGCCAGCAGGCGGTCCACCAACGCACCTTCCGCTTTTTCAAAAGCATCCGCCATGGCGGCGGGAACCGTTTTTCTCTCCATCATGTTGGCCTGGCAGGAGTATCCGTCTCCGGCAATGTGGCCGGCTTCAACAATGCAGCTTTCGCCCGTATGAACGGCTACGGCACCTGATGAATCTATCATGGCAACCTGGCGTACTTCAGGGTGCGAATCGGCTTTCAGCAAACCGCTCAAGGCCTGTTGAGGGGATTTGCCGCTGCGCATCAGGCGCAGGCCCAACGGGCCGTAAGATGGATCCACAAAAGACTGGGTGGCCACGGCGCCAACACCGGCTTCCGCCCAGCAAACGACTGATCCCACGGAAAACCAGTGGGATTGCACGGCCACACCGATGTCACCACTTTCCCTATCCCGGGCCACAATCGAATAGGTGGAAACCAGGGGCCCGGCTTTTTCAGCGATCAGATGCGGAACCAGGCACAATCCCAGCAACACAAATACGGTGGTTTTTTTGTTCATCTTTCCATTCCTCCTTGATCAAAAAACCGGAGTGAAAAAAGCCGGGGAAAGAATTCCGGAACCTTGAATTCTGCTTTGCGCCATGGCTAATTTCCACTCGCCACAATATCTGTTCCAAATTCAAGCCGGCAAACCCAGTATACCCGGATTGAAACAGGCAAGCCAGAGCTAATGCAGAGAGCGGTGACGATTGAACCACTCCAATGTGTCCAGGTCATGTGAATCAGAGCCGCGTGTGGTCTCCAGGTTGAATCGACTGGCCAGGTTGCGCACGTACTCGACCATGCGTTGCTCGCTTTCCAGGTTGGGGAAGCGGCTGCAACCAGGGTTACGCGGCTGCCAATACGGGTAATCCGTTTCCAGGCCGGCCAATCCGTACTCCGACATAGACTTAACCAGGGCATGCACATCCAGGTTGTTTTTTTTCAGGTATCCCGGATGCGCAAGCACCGGCTTTCCCCCGGCCCGGAGAATGAGGTTGATCGCTTCGTGCAATTGCGGGCGTTTCATCTTTACGTCCACTCGGGCGTGTTGTTCAAGCAGGTGTTTGAAGGCTTTGTAATCCTCAACCAATCCGGCTCTGACCAGGAAACGGAACAGGTGGGGCTTCATCACGGTATCGCGTTCAGAGAGAAAAATCGCGTCCAGGTCCACAACCTGCTTGTGAAAGTGGTTATTGATGGCTTGTGCCTGAAGCCGAATCCGTTGCCGTCGTTGTGTCTGAATATGCGTTAGATGGGCGTTCAACTCCGGGTGGTTGAGATCGATGCCGTAGCCCAAAAGGTGAACTTCAACACCCCCATAATCCGTATCCAGCTCAATGCCCGGCACCAGTTCAACGCCGAGCCGCCGGGCCGCGTCAAACGGATTGCCGATAAAGTGGCGGTAGGCGCCCACGGCATCATGGTCGGTTATGGAGATGCGTCGCAGCCCCAGCCGGGCGGCGGCGTCAAGAATCTCCGGGGTGGTGTTCTCCCCGTCCGAAACCAGCGTATGAATATGGAGGTCTGTTAATAAATCCATTCCTTATTCTATCACATTCGCTGAATCACTGTTCACTATCAGCTCATGTTCATGGTATTCACTCAATCAAGGCGCATGTTTGTTCGCAAAGGGGTGTTTTTGATACAATATGGGCATGAATTCGACCCCTGGTCTGGAGACCGTGAAAATTCAAAATGTCTGTGTGTTCTGCGCTTCCAGTTCCCGTGCTCCGGCTGATTACATGGAAGCCGCCCGCGAACTGGGCGGCATTCTCGCGCGGGAGGGTTGGGGAGTGGTTTATGGCGCAGGCGGCGCTGGATTGATGGGCCGGCTGGCAGACGGCGCCCTGGCCGCGGGGGGACGTGTCTGCGGCGTGATCCCAGAGTTCATGCTGGAGATGGAATGGGGGCGGCAAGACCTTACCGAAGTCGAAGTGGTCGATACCATGCATCGGCGAAAGGCGCGCATGCTGGAACGCGCCGATGCCGTGGTGGCCCTGCCTGGGGGTTGCGGGACCATGGAGGAACTGCTGGAGGCCATTACCTGGAAGCGCCTGAGCTTGTTTTCCGGACCCATCCTGCTGGTTAACACCCGGGATTTCTTTGCGCCGCTTATGGAACAACTGCGCCGCGCCGTCGATCAGCACCTGATGAACGACCGCCACCGTGATATCTGGCGCTCCGTGAAACATCCGGGCGACGTCCCCCGGGCATTGCGGACTTTTCCACCGTGGCCAGAGAACGCGCGCCATTTCGCCGCCCTGTAAGTGGAATGCTAAATCCCCGTTCGGGCATAATGAGTGAAAAGTGAAAAGTCGAAAGAAGGAGACAGGTGGCAAGAGACAGGAAGGCCCAGATGTAGCGGTGAAAAAATTTTCGCCCCTACTGTTTTTTCCGCCCTCATCTCTCTCAACTTCTTTTTTTTACGTTCTATTTGCTACAAGCACTTTTGTGGAGTGCTAAGGTTTTTGCCCAATCTGCCGGTTCCTGCGCGGACGGGTGACCAGGGCCACGCCGGCCAGAATTCCGCCCAGGGCGATTAGTTGCCTGGCCGTAACCGTTTCTCCATCAAGCGCCGCCCAGGCCAACGCCACCACCGGGATGAGGTAGGTGACGAAAGAGGCCAGCAGGGCTCCGGCCAATTGAACCAGACGGCTGAACAGAATGATGGCCATGGCTGATCCCACCAGCGAGAGAACGGTTACCGCCGCCAGTGAAGGAGCCGTGGCCGTGGAAATAACCGGAAAACCCTCCGCGATCAGGATTGCCAGTGCGGGGATTCCCATCGAGACAAAGG